>CAYPIT010000043.1:0-13794 GCA_964410825.1 uncultured Nitrospiraceae bacterium | reverse complement strand
TGACCCGAAAAGGGCTTCTCCTTGCCAACGAAGTATTTACTGAATTCATATGATGTCGCATAACAACTTAAAAAAATGTAAAATATAAAGTTAGAGAATTTATTATCTGGAGAATACTTCTAAATGATTAAAGAGTTTGAACCAAAATGGATTGCATGGGAAATCACGCGCAGATGCAATCTTAATTGTGTGCACTGCCGATCTTCATCAGAAATGGAAGTCCAGGGACATGCGGATTTCACAACAGATGAGGCATACAGAATCATTGATGACATTGCCGGTTATGCCAAACCGGTTATTGTTCTTTCGGGCGGAGAGCCACTGCTGCGAAAAGATTTATTCGACATAGCAAAATATGGCACCGATAAAGAACTGAGAATGTGTATCGCTACAAACGGCACGCTTGTAACTGAAGAAATATGCAAAAAAATGAATGAGTCAGGGATAAAAATGGTGTCACTTAGCCTTGACGGCTCAATAGATGAAGTGCATGACGATTTCAGGTCACAGAAGGGTGCGTTTGCAGGGACGATCAATGCGGCGAGATTATTTAAAAAGCATGAAATCCCTTTTCTTATTAATTCATCTTTCACTAAGCGCAATCAGGAAGAAATCCCGAAGGTATATAGGCTTGCCAAAGAGATCGGAGCAACCGCATGGTATATGTTTATGATTGTTCCCACAGGCAGAGGCGAAGATATTATGAATGAACTTATATCAAAGGAAGACTATGAGGACATCCTTGATTGGCATTACCAGATGGAGAAAGATGAAAAAGATCTGCTCGTAAGGCCCACCTGCGCCCCGCATTACTACAGAGTTGTGCTTCAGAAGCAGAAGGAGGAAGGGGAAAAATTTGAACGCAGAAGTCTTAAATTTTCCACGGGCGGCTCAAAAGGGTGCATCGCAGGTCAGGTAATCTGCCTTATTGATGTTGATGAAAATGTACTGCCATGCAGTTATTTCCCAAAATCCGCGGGTAATCTCAAGGAGCAGTCATTCAGGGATATATGGGAAAATTCTGAACTCTTTCATGAGATGAGAGATTTTAAGAAATACAAGGGAAGATGTGGGTCATGTGAATATGTGACTGTCTGTGGAGGCTGCAGGGCAAGAGCTTATGCTGTATCTGGAGATTATCTGGAAGAAGAGCCTTTTTGCGGTTATATTCCTTACAGGATTAAAAAAGTAATACAAAAAAATTAGATATTAATTGGAGGATTGATGAACGACACCTTCTTAAAGGCTTGCAGGGGTGAAAATGTTTCTTTTACACCGGTATGGATAATGCGTCAGGCGGGTCGCTACCTCAAGGAGTACAGGGCGGTCAGAAGTAACTCAGATTTTCTCACGATGTGCAAAACACCTGAGCTGGTAGCTGAGGTTACGCTGCAGCCGATAGATATTCTGAATGTTGATGCTGCTATTCTTTTTTCGGACATTCTTATCCCGTGTGAAGCGATGGGGCAGGAACTTGAGTTTCAGGAGAGTAAAGGCCCGATACTTTTTCCTGCTATTCGTGATGAAGAGACTGTCAGAAAATTGTCGGTCCCTGATCCTGAAGACACAATGAAATTCGTTATGGATTCTATACGCCTTTTGAGAAAGGAACTGGCGGGCAGGGTTCCACTCATAGGCTTTTCGGGCGCACCGCTAACAACAGCAACTTATATGATTGAGGGAGGAACATCAAAGAATTTTCTTAACACCAAGAGAATGATATTCGAAGCACCCGATTTATATCGTTCATTCATGAATAAAGTAACATCAACGATTACCGAATATCTCAAGGCACAGATTAGCGCAGGAGCCCAGGCTATTCAGATTTTTGATACATGGGGCGGCATTTTCTCGCCTCAGGATTTCAGGGAATATGCTCTGATCTATGTAAAGAAAATTATACAGGATTTGAAGAGCTGGCAGGAAAGTAAAAAACTTGAACAGGTTCCTGTAATATATTTTGTCGGTGAAACTGCCGGCCTGCTGGAGGAAATTAAAACATCCGGTGCTGACGTTTTCGGCATTGACTGGAGAATCAATCTTGACAGTGCCATTAGCAGACTTGGTGGTAATGTAGTGGTGCAGGGCAATCTTGACCCACTTTCGATGTTTCTGCCACAAAATAAAATTGAAGAACGCGTAAAGGATGTCTTAAATAGAGCTATGTCCGCACGTGGACATATATTTAACCTGGGTCATGGTGTTGTGCCTCAGACATCACCAGAAAATGTTATTGCTCTGGTTGAAATAGTTCATCAATGCAATAAGAAATAGACTGATTGATTTACCTATCGTTCTGCCAATTCCCTAATATAATATGCCAAAATAGTTTGTTGAGTTAGTTGGTTTAATATTGACCGTATCTTGACTACAGGTTAATATAATAACGAAGATATCAGTTGTTACCTGGGATTTTGATTCTGGATTAAACTTGAAGAATAAAAATACTACAGGAATTCTGTTACTCAATCTCGGCGGTCCCGATTCTTTAAATGCGGTCCGGCCATTTCTCTATAATCTTTTTTCTGACAGGGAAATAATTAAGCTTGGTCCGCCTATTATGCAAAAGCCATTGGCCTGGCTCATTTCAACCATTCGTTCTTCCAAAAGCAGGAATATGTACAGCCTTATAGGAGACAAGTCCCCTATACTCGATATTACGAAGGCTCAAGCTGCTGCTCTTGAAGAATTGCTGAACAAAAGATCAGATAGGAAGCAACCCTTACTGAAGGCGGGAGAACAGGGGAAACTGTTCCCTGATGATGAGAACGGTCCATCTGAGACTAACCTTTCAACCCTTGATTCCGGATCCATAACTCCTGTCTCCATAGTCCAGTTCAAGGTCTATATAGGAATGCGCTACTGGCATCCGTTTATTAAAGATACGGTACATCAGATCTTTGACGACAACATTAAATCTCTTGTCGTACTTTCTCTTTATCCTCACTTTTCCAAAACAACAACAGGTTCTTCTATAAATGAGTTCAGGCAGACAATAGGAGACAGTGATATTACGATTAAGTACATAGAGCAATGGTATGATTTCCCCCCATATATAGAAGCGCTTTCTGAACTCATCTACAGCAGTATATCAGAATTCACAGATGATGATTTTGTTGTTCTCTACAGTGCGCATAACCTCCCTGTTTCATTTATAAACGAAGGGGACCCCTATCTTGACCAGATAAGGGCTACTATTGATAAAGTGAACGCGCGACTGTCAGGTGAGCCATATAATATTTCTGAGCTTCGTCGGGAACTCGCCTTTCAAAGCAGAAGCGGGCCTGTTGAGTGGATGGAACCTTCAACAGATGAAACTATCATAAGGCTGGCAAATGAAGGCTATAAGAATATCTTGGTAGTGCCTGTAAGTTTTGTGTCAGATCACATAGAAACTCTTTATGAGATAGATATATTATTTAAAGAACTTGCGGATAAACACAACATCAACCTGAAAAGATGTCCGTCTCTCAATACTTCTGATAAGTTCATACATGCTCTAAAAGAACTTATATTTTCACGTACAACTATCTAAACAAATTTTTCATAAATTATGTGGTGTTATCATATTTACAATTTATGCTTTTTCACGTAACATGTATTTTTTAAATGAAAGGGGAAAAATTAAATAAAATTGTTGTTGTTGGCGGAGGTATATCAGGATTAACTGTCGCATATGTCCTGCTAAATCGTAACAGGGATCTCGATATCACTGTCCTCGAAGCCGAAAGCAGGCCGGGAGGCAAGATATGGAGTGATAAAACAGACGGTTTTCTCTGTGAAAAGGGGCCAAACGGCTTTCTTGACAACAAACCTTGGACGCTTGAGTTATGTAAGAGCCTCTGCATCAAACCGCTTCGGAGCAATGAAAATTCTAAAAAGAGATTTATATATCTTAACAACAAACTGAATGCCTTTCCCGACTCTCCACAGGCATTTATTAAATCAGACCTTTTGTCATGGTCCGGCAAACTCAGACTGCTCCTTGAAATCAATGCGCCAAAAGGACCTGCTGACGAGACTGTGGCTGATTTTATCCTGCGACGGCTTGGAAGAGAAGCGCTTGAAAGATTAATTGATCCAATGACTTCCGGTATATATGCAGGTGACCCGTACAAAATGAGTATACAAAACTGCTTCCCCAGAATAAAAGAACTTGAGCAGGAGTACGGCAGCCTGATTAAGGCATTATTCAAAATACGCAAAGAGAAAAAAGCCCAGAAAAAGAGTAAAGGCACCTCACCGGTCTCGGTCGCTCCGGGGGGCACTCTCACTTCATTCTATGACGGAGCCCAAACAATAACAGACAGCCTTGCAGATCGACTGGGCAACAGGGTAAAGCTCGGATCACCGGTGCAAGGCATAACAAAAAACAATAATTCCTATAATGTTCACATATCAAATGAAACATTAGAGGCAGATATTGTGATCATCGCGTCACCAGCTTATACTGCTGCAGAGATTCTGAACGATTTCGATAGCGACCTTTCGAAATCGCTCTCAAAAATCCCATATCCTCATGTATCGGTAGTCTGTTTTGGATACAGGGAAGAAAAATTAAAACATCAATTGAACGGGTTCGGTTTTCTCGTCCCTTTTGTAGAGGGACGAAAAATTCTTGGTACTCTATGGGATTCCAGTATTTTTCCTAACAGGGCATCAGAAGGCCATGCCCTATTGAGAACTATGGTCGGTGGTGCAAAGTTTCCTGACATTGCGATGCTTGATAACAGCAAATTGATTGATATGGTCTTTGATGAGTTGAAATCAATACTGGATTTAAGCACTGACCCGGAACTGGTAAGAGTATACAGGTGGGAGAAAGCGATACCACAGTATCTCCTCGGGCACAACAATATTTTAAACTCGATCTATGAGCAACTGAATAAATACCAGGGGTTGTACCTGGCAGGCAACTCATACAGGGGCATCGGTATTAACGACTGCGTTGAAAACGGGTATAAACTTGCTGAAAGCATCCTGAACACCATTCAGTTAAACAGATAATTTCAGACGATTATAACCTGTATTATTCCAGGGCTTCGGAATCCTTAGTTCAGTTAAAAAAATAAATATCCATATAAATGAATGAAGAAATTATGACAATTTAGTTACAATACGAATATTCCCATTTAACAGTCCTAAAGGAAATATATGGCACTTACTCATTTATTTTACCGTAACCTGGATATTGTATTTTTCATCTATGGTTTTATCTTCGTCATAATGGGCATGTTAATTCTCGTACAGCCCAAGAAGATGAGTGAATTTGAAATAGCCAATATTTTATGGCTTCTTGGTGCCTTTGGCATATCACACGGAATAAACGAACTGTTAGACATGTGGGCAATAATCAAAGGACGTAATATGGTATTTGATACAGTCCGCTGGCTCATGCTTCTGATCTCCTATATCGCTCTATTTGAATTCGGTAGAAGACTTTTTCGACTCAAAATACCTGGATCGTCAAGGGTAAGAAAAAAGATTTCTTCTCCTTTCAAATGGTGGATACTTGTAGTTATTGTCTCTTTCATTGTAATAGCGGGAGGCTTATCCTCTGATTTCTGGAAATCAGTACCAATCTGGACGCGCTACCTGTTATGCCTGCCGGGAGGGATTTTAATATGTATCGGCTTTAATTCATATTATCATGTTGAAAAAAAACTACTTGAACCACTGAGAGTAAAAAAATATTTTCATCTCGCCGGGGCATCTTTTTTAATTTACGGTTTTATGGGTGGAATTGTTGTTCCAAGAGCAGATTTTTTCCCGGCAAACTTTATTAACACAGATTCTTTTCTTTTAACACTGAAATTCCCTGTACAGGCATTCCGCGCACTCTGTGCGATTATAGCAACATGGGCATTAGTCGGTATGATGAAGATTTTTAACTGGGAAATCAGAAGTAAACTTCAGGAAGCACACGCCATATTGAAAGAGAGACTAAAGGAATTTGAAGCAAGATATATGGAAATTGTTGAAAGCTCATCCGATATCATCCATTCAGTAGATAAGGACAATATTATTGTAAGCTCAAACAAACCCGGATGTGAACTTCTCGGCTACTCTCAGGGAGAACTTATAGGCAGCAATATCAGGGAATTATTCGTAACTGATACATGGAAAGAGTTTCAGAGCCTGTTCAACAGAATTCAACAGGAAGGCTCAACCTTTATTGACTATGGAAAACTGAAAAAGAAAAATGGAGAAAAGCTGGACGTTGCGATACATGCTATCGCTATGTACGACAATGAGAAGAAATTTCTCGGTATAAGATTAACCTGTAGAGATATCACAGAGCAGAAACTTGCAGAAGAAGCCCTGATGGAAAGTGAAGAGAGATATCGCCTGTTATTTCAGGAATCAAGAGATGCTATTTATATCACCACACGAGACGGAAGGTTCTTTGACATAAATAATTCCGGTTTAGACGTTTTCGGTTATACAAAGGAAGAAATTTCAGTGCTAAATCCCGATCAGATATTTGCAGACCCGGAAGAGCGCATCAAGTTTCAGCAGTCGATAGAAGATCAGGAGTTCGTGAGAGATTATCAGATTAAATTCAGAAAGAAATCCGGCGAGATAATGGATTGTCTGATAACGTCAACTGTCCGCAGATCCAATGAAGGTAACATAATAGGATATCAGGGAATAATTCGTGATATTACTGAACAGAAAAAAATCGAAGAAGAACTTCAAAAAATCGAAAAACTTGAATCACTCGGAATTATGGCCGGAGGGATCGCTCATGATTTTAATAACCTTCTGACTACTATTACAAGTAATATATCACTTCTCAGCTTAACCGATGACAACAAGTTATTGGAATTATTAAAAGATTCAAAAAATGCCTGTAACCACGCCAAAAATCTTACCCACCAATTGCTAACATTCTCCAGAGGCGGTGCTCCCATTAAGAAAGTATCCTATATTGGTAACCTATTAAAAGATTCCTCAAGTTTTGCATTGAGAGGATCTAATATCAGGTGCACATATGCAATCGCTCCTGATCTCTGGCCGGTTGAAATAGACGAAGGCCAGATTACTCAGGTAATTCATAATCTTGTTATAAATGCTACACAGGCGATGACTGAAGGTGGAACTATAGATATTCGGGCTGAAAATATTGAAAAAGGGGCTAAAGATCTGCTATCTCTCGATCACAAGAAATATGTAAAATTTTCCCTGAAAGACAGGGGAATAGGTATTTCAAAAGAACACATTAAAAAAATCTTTGACCCTTATTTCACTACTAAAGAAGATGGCAGCGGACTTGGGCTTGCAACCACGTATTCGATAATCAAGAACCATGGAGGGCATATTGATGTCTCATCAGAAGTTGGTTCAGGATCAGAATTTAATGTTTACCTTCTGGCTTCAGAAAAAAAACTCCCCATAAAAGAAGAAAAAACCTCAAGCGCTGTCAGGGGAGCAGGGAAAATACTGCTGATGGATGACGAGCAGTCAGTCAGAAAGACGGTTCAAAGGATGTTGATCCACCTTGGTTATGAAGTCGAGATTTCTTCTAACGGAGATGATACGATTGACCTTTATAAGAAGGCAAAAAAATCCAGGTATCCTTTTGACGTGATAATAATGGATTTAACTATCAGGGGCGGAATGGGAGGCAAGGAGACAATAAAAAAACTGCTCGAGATCGACTCTGGGGTTAAAGCAATAGTATCAAGCGGATACTTCAACAATCCCATAATGGCTGATTACAAAAAGTACGGGTTCTGCGGCGTTATTCCTAAACCATATGAAATGGAAGAACTGAATTCTCTTCTGCAGAGCATAATAATTGACAGTAATTAATTGTCCGGGTTTTCATAAAAAAATGATCGGAACATATTATAATTTTGTATAGCTTAAGCAAGGGAGAGGCATGAGAAATAAAATTATTACATCACTTCTTGCCCTCTTCATGTTTTTTATGGTCGGTGTCGCTATAACAGTGTTGTATGTCTCAAGTGCTGCTACTGACTTAAACCGCATTATAAAACTGCATCAAGTTGAAGAGCTCAGACGGTCTTTTATTATAAGTATTCACTCTGTCAAGAACAATTTCCACACAATACATACACCTTTTGAAGTTAAACTCGATACCATAGTAAAAAATGTGACAACCTTGAACGAAATATCCCACAAATGTTTGACATGTCACCATCAGCAACCATTATCCGACCGTTTAATTACTATGCAGTCTCTTGTACATGATTACGAGTCAAAACTCAGCTATTTCATTACAACACGTGCAAATGCAGATAGACTTCAGAGGCTGAAAATGGATGCTTCTATCATTGGCGACAAATTACTTAAATTATCGGAAGAAATGTCTCACAGCGCAAGTACAAATCTGGCTGAGAGTACCGTAGCAGCAATGTCAGAAGTTAATCATATCAAGATAATATTATTTGTAACTTTGCTTGTAACTTTTATTCTCGGCATCCTGGTTTCAATAAGATTAACTAAATCTATTACTCGGCCTGTCAACGAGCTGGTTAAAGCAACAGCCCTGATTTCATCAGGGAAATTCGGGTCTGTTATTGACTATAAGGACAAAACGGAATTTGGGAAGCTTGCAACTTATTTTAATAAAATGAGTGTTGCTATTAAAGACGGTTATGAAAAAACAAAAAGAGAGATATCAGATCGTAAGCAGGTAGAGAAGGCTCTTCGAGAAAGTGAAGAAAAATTCAGGACATTTTTTGAAGTATCTCCTGTGGGCATAATAATTTACCCCGCAACATCAGACCCACTAAACAAACCACTTACATTTGCAACATTCAATTCAGCATTTCATAACTTTTTTGATTATACAAGAAATGAACTCAACAACATGTCAATATCCGGAATTTCTTATCCTGAAGATATTGGTAAAAACAAAGCCCTTATAAGTGAACTTCTGTCAGGAAAGAGTAACAGCTTTAAGATGGAAAAACGTTATATTAAGAAAAGCGGGGATATCTTCTGGGGCTACCTGCATGTTACATTACTCCGCGACATTAGTGGCAATGCATCAGAGGTAATGACAACCCTTGTAGATATTACAGAACGTAAAATAATGGAAAGCGAGCAATTAAAAATCGAAAAACTCGAGTCAGTAGGAATTCTTGCAGGTGGTATTGCTCACGATTTTAACAACATTTTAACGTCTATTGTTATAAATCTTGCCCGGGCAAAAATGTCGCTGGATTCCAGAGAAAATTTATCGTCAATGTTGACAGATGCAGAAGATTCATGCAGGCGTGCAAAAGATTTGACCAATAAACTGATTACGTTCTCCAGAGGGGGGGCGCCTGTCAAAAAAATCATGTCTATCAGCGAGCAGTTAACAGATTCTACTATGTTTGCACTTAGAGGCTCCAATGTTAAGTGCAAATTTCATCTGTCTCGTGATTTGTGGCACGTTGAAATAGACGAAGGACAGATGAATCAGGTGATTGTTAACCTGGTGATAAATGCAACTCAGGCGATGCCGAATGGCGGGACTATATATATAACAGCTGAAAATTTATATGCCGGAACACATAACATATTGTCCCTGCCTAAAATGAATTTTATAAAAATCACTGTTAGAGATAAAGGGCACGGCATACCCAAAGAACATATTCAAAAAATATTTGATCCTTATTTCACAACAAAAAAGAAAGGAAGCGGTCTCGGACTCTCCAGTGCTTATTCGATTATCAAGAATCACGGCGGATACATTGATGTGCGGTCAGAGACAGGATCCGGCTCTGTCTTTGATATTTACCTCCCTGCCGCAAGAATCAAATCTACTGTTAAAAATAAAGAGAAACAACATCTTAAGGGCGAAGGTAAAGTACTTTTAATGGATGATGATGATACACTACGGGCAACAATCAGCAAAACACTAAATCAGCTTGGCTATGAAGTTCAACTCTCCAGTGAAGGATCTGAAGCAATAGAGATCTATGAAGAGGCGTTAGCGTCAGATAAACCCTTTGATGCAGTAATTATGGACCTGACCATCAGTAGCGGAATGGGAGGAAAGGAGGCTATCGCAAAACTGCTTAAAATAGATCCCAAGGTAAAAGCCATTATGTCAAGCGGTTATTCTGACGATACCATAATGGCTAATTATAAAAATTACGGTTTCTGCGGTATAATCACAAAACCATATGAAATTGAAGACTTAAATGAACTGTTATCTACCGTGATAAAAGACGAGGACTGATCTTCTTAAGTTTTATAGCCGGCAGTTATCGAAAACCGTTACAGTTCATTCATGAAAAAATTTTCTTCCCTCTCCCTGCCAATTGTCGTTTCCGGACCATGACCAGAATATATTTTCGTATCCTCAGGTAATTCAATTATACGCTTAAAAGATTTTTTCAATTCCTCTATACTGCCTCCCGGAAAATCTGTCCTGCCTATAGATCCTGCAAAAATCGTATCACCTGTTACCAATATACCCTCTCCATAAAGACATATCCCACCCCGGCTGTGTCCGGGTGTATGCATAATCCTGAAGTTAAGATTCCCCACTTTTATCTCGTCTCCTTCATCAATAAATTCATCTGGTTGCGGCAGATCATCAACGCTGTATCCCCAGAACGCAGCCTGGTCTTTTGCAAGGCCATATGTTTCCAGATCATTTTTATTTAGAAGAAGTTTGGCGTCTGTTGCTTTTTTCAAATCTCCGGCAGCCCCGATGTGATCAAAATGTGCATGAGTGCAAATGATCGAATCCACTTTTAATCCACCGCCATTAATTTCATCAAGTATTCTGTCAGGCTCGTCGCCCGGATCAACCACGATGGCATTCTTTGTAACTTCATCACCGATGATATAAGCGTTTGCCTCCAAGGGTCCTACAACGAGTTTTTTGATAATCATAGCCATTCTCCTTTGAAGTCCGGGAAGAACACAAGAACCTTAGACACTCCTATGCTTGATTTTAAACGATTTTTCGTCGTTTTTTAAACCAGCTTCCTCGCCAAATTTTATAAGTGTAGCAGATTTATAGCAAAAAATGGGATAGGTCGAAAAGTCCCTTCAATGTTTCATCCATTCGCAATCCGAAGCTATATGAGTTCATTATTATAAAAATAAACAAGGGACAGATCCCTTCAGGGTGTGAGGCCTTTAAAGATGCTTTAACTACTTAATTGACTAAATATTATATTGTAGTTAAAATGTAGTTAATATTATGGGCGTAATAAAAAATACATTAAAAGAAAACTATATTTTCTTCATCAGGGAATTGTCCAGACTGAATGAGGAAATCAAGGCGCTGCCTCCCGGCAGCATATCAATCAAAAAGATTGGGAAGTCCGCTTATTATTATCACCAATGGAGAGAAGGTAAACGCGTCAAATCAGTATCCCTGGGAGCAGATCCTCCTTCTGATCTTGCGGAAAAGATCAACAGGAGGAAATCATTCGAAAAACAGCGAAAAAGCGTTTTAAACGAAATATCCGTTATAGCCAGAGCCATTGATACGCTGCATATAACAGCAGGGGAGATAATAAAAGTATTTTCAGAAAATAAAATAAATGTAATGCTAATTGGATCATATTGCCTGCCGGTTATCAGGGAAAAACTTGAATTTAATCTGCCCACAATCAAGACCCAGGATATAGACTTTCTCATAGAAACACCGTATAAAGGGAAAAAGTCTGATATCGAAGCACTCCTTAAGCCCCTCGGGTTTTCTACAGGGTTTAATCCTGACGGATCAACATATTTCAGTAATGGGTTGTATAAAGTAGAGTTTCTCACTCCTGAAAAAGGAAGGGGATCGGACAAGGCAGTTACTGTTGATACTTTGCAAATCAAAGTGACTCCATTAAGATTTCTTCAGATGCTCTTTGATCAGCAAATGATAATAAAAGAAGAAGGGTACACATATCGTATCCCAAGTCCCTGGGTGTTGGCGTGCCACAAGATACTGATCGCAGGAAAAAGAAAATCAACTGCCAAAAAGAACAAGGATATATTGCAGGCCAATGCTCTATTGAGAGAAATATTCAAAAAAACTGACTTAACTGAAACATTGTCCTGTTACATAAAAACATTGCCGCCTAAATGGAGAAAGGTTATTAAAGATCATATTGCAGAGCAATTTACGAAATCACTGCCTTAATGAGTGCGGGGTATTTTTAGACTAAAGTCCGCACCAATACTTTCTGCCTAATTTTTGTACATTGCAAATTGCAATCGTCATGTATTGCCTCTTGGAGAAATGAATCCCTCATCATAAGTCAATAAAATTGAAAATAAATATAAAGCAGATAAGCAGTAGGGTTCTCGGGTGAGGGATTATTTACTGTAAAAGTTCTTTATTTTGACTCTGATCGAATCATATTATTGACTTGCTTAAATACGGCAGGAAGCTCATCCTTTGAAATGCTCCAGACAACATCATAATTAACACCAAAGTAAAAATGTATTACTTTGTCTCTTGTACCAGCCATTTCTTTCCATGGAATGTCTGGATATTTTCTTTTTAAGTTTTTTGAAATGATTTTTGTGGCTTCACCGATAATCTCAATATTGCGAACTACTGCATCCTGAGTTTTATGATCTATTAAGAAGTCTTTGTACTCTAGTTCTTTTGTGTATGATTTAATTCTGTTTATGGCTTCTTTAATATCATGGAGAAACTGAAGATCAGTTCGATCAGACATAAATGATAGTGTTCCTTATATCCCTAGCAATCTGTTTTAGGCGGATTCCCCGAATGCCTGCAGGAGTTAAAATATCTACTTTTTCTCCAAGCTTGTTTTCAAGGTAATCACATAAGTCTAAAAACTTAAAACCGATGGGTTGTTTAAATTCTACAACAAGATCTATATCACTTTTGCCTGTTTGCTTACCTTTGGCAAATGACCCGAAGAGACCGATTTTTTTGACATTATATGCATCGGTTAGATGGGGTTTTTCATTTTTTATTGTTTGTATTATCTTAGCCTTTGTTAACATCGTCTCTCCTAATGTTTCTCCTTATATCATTATTTAATTTTAAAAGAAATCGTAGTTATTCTCAACCGCAAGAGAAAAAAGATGATTTATATGATGTAATGCCTTTAAAATATTATTCTTTTCTATTCGAAAATATTAATTCCTCTATTAGAATAGTTTTATAAGACTCCAACCCCAAAGACCCATTAAAAGGAGGGTAATATGAAAGTGAAGGAAGCCATTAGCTTATTTCGATATGATCAAAAAAATAATCTGAAACAAAGAACAATAAATAGTTACAAATATCTGCTACACAGATTTGAGACTATTTATGCTGAAAGATCAATCGATTCAATCTGTCCAGATGAAATATTACAATTACTGGAAGATCTAACGCTTAATGATGCGAAATCAACACGTCGATTAAGATATTCACAAATTAAAACGCTCTTCAATTTTGTTATTGATGAATGTAATTTGAACATCAAGAATCCATGTAATACGTCGCTGCTCTCAAAGACTTTCAGGATGCCAAAGCAGAAAGCCCGAAAGATTATAGATAAGGAAGCTATAGATGAAATGATTTACAGTGCAAGATGTTTAAGAGATAGATTAATGCTGGAACTTCAAGCACGCTATGGATTACGAGTGGGAGAACTACTTCAGCTAAAAGTTTTGGACGTATCAGAAAGGAAATTAATTTTGTACGAACCGAAATCAGGGACGGAATCGGAAGTCGCTTATATGCCGGAACAGATTTCAAGAAGACTGAGTGAGTATATAAGCATGAAAAACCTTTCTCCTCAAAATAGAGTATTCCCAATATGCTACCCAGCTGTTCGGGCTTTAATAGGAAAACTTGGG
>CAYPIT010000042.1:0-14058 GCA_964410825.1 uncultured Nitrospiraceae bacterium | reverse complement strand
TCCTCCTTCTGGAGGACTAACTTATCAGTTGTTCCGAATTTCGTCAAACCCTACAGTGATAACTTTATCCTCGGGGTAAAAAAGAGAGTGGATCTGGAAATAATTGAGGTAACACCTGATAACAGGAACTTGCTGCCGGAGACTATTATGGAAAAAATATCTCATCTTCTGGCTGCTCTATGAAAGAGCAAATTATTAATTTTAAAAGCTGTAATAACGTAAGACTGTAAGCAGTAATCAGTAAAAAGTATGCCGTACGGAGTAGGGATATGCTCAGAGGCTCCCTTTTGTAGAAGGCACACCTTTGGATTTTGACTGGATTTCCACTGCTGAATGCAGCGCCCTGCCAAGCCCTTTAAAAATCGCCTCAAATATATGGTGGGGATCACGGCCGTAATGCAGGATTATATGCAGGTTCATTCCCGCTTTGTTCGAGAATGCCCTGAAAAAGTCTTCAAAAAGAGAAACCCCCAGGTTCTGAATCTGGGAGCTGCCTTTTGGAGATCTGACTTTATATACCAGATAGGGTCTGCCGCTCAGGTCTATAACCACTTGTGCAAGGCACTCATCCATAGGAGTCATCGATTCTCCATAGCGGCTTATTCGCAATTTTTTGCCAAGGGACTTGTTAACAGCCTCACCCATAACAATACCGATATCTTCGAGGAGGTGATGATAGTCAACTTCAATATCTCCTTTTGCCTGAATGTCGAGATCTATATAGCCATGTTTTGACATTAGGCTGAGCATGTGGTCAAGAAAAGGGATTGATGTGTTGGTCTTGTAGTTTCCTCTGCCGTCAAGATTGATACTGGCCTTGATGCTTGTTTCCTTTGTCTTTCTCGATACACTGGCTTTTCGTGACATCTAATCCTCCAGCAATTTTTATCAATTATAACAGTTGGTTAAGATTTTTTATGAAAATATTATTCTCTTTAGGTGTTCCTACTGTAACCCGTAAGCAGCCTTCTTTTATACCCTTCATGTTTCTGATAAGTACACCTCTCTTTAAGAGTGCCCTGAATATCTTATCACTATTCAGAACTTTAAAAAAAATAAAATTTGCGTCTGACGGATAAGTCTCAATATTCCAGATTTCCTTCATCTCTTTAAAGAGTCTTTTTCTTTCAGAGATAATTAGACGAATGCCTGATCTCATTTTGCTCTTTTTCTTTAAGGCATCGACTGCGACTTTCTGTGAAAGAGCATTCAGATTAAATGGCAGCCTGACTTTATTGACCTCATTTACTATATCTCTATGCGCAATCAGAAATCCCGTTCGCAGTCCAGCCAGCCCTACCTTGCTCAATGTTCTCAGCACCATAAGATTCTTATGTTTCTTTAGAAGAGGAATAAAAGATTTGTTAGAGGAGAACTGCTGGTAAGCTTCATCAACAACTACCAACCCCCTGGGCTGCCTGATTATTTTCATTATCCTGTCGGTCGAAAAGCTGTTACCGGTCGGATTATTTGGGGAACTGAGAAAAATCAGTTTGGGCTTTGAGATTTTGATTTTTTTCAACATTCTGCCGGTATCGAGATCAAACTGTTCATCAAGTGGTATCTCCACGTATTTTTCTGCCAATGCTTGCGCTATAATTCCGTACATAGTAAAAGTAGGAGTCGGATTCAGTACCGGTCCTCCAAAAGTTAATATCAGGTTATAGATGAGTTCATCCGAGCCATTACCGTGAAGGACATTTTCTATCTTGACATTCAGGTCTTTTGCAATAAGCTTTCTTAACTCCTTTGCTTCTGGATCAGGATATCGGTTAGTTTTAACAGATTTTATAGCGCTGAACCCATATGGGCTTTCATTTGCATCCAGCTTCACTTTGCACGGAATGTCCTCTGCCTGATAAGCGCGGAGAGAGAGTACATTCGGTTTTACGAGGTTCTTAATGTTCATTTCGTGAAATTATAACACATGTGTTTAAGCCCATATTATTCGTCGAACCCTGTTAAAAACTGATAGACACAGTCGGGAAGGTCTTTACTGTATCCTCCTTCAAGAACCGCAAAAGAGGGCCTCATTAATCCCGCCAGCATTTTTCCGGTTTCATAAAATGTCATCTGCTCAAGAGAAAGGTTTGTAATAGGATCAAGTTTATATGAATCAAATCCGGCAGAAACTGCCAGCAGATCAGGGTCAAACTTCGAAACCTGCTTAAGCCCCTCTTCCAAAGCCGAAAGATATTGTTCCGGACTTGTATTAGCCTGCAGGGGATAATTTATACAGTTCTCCCTGCTTGTTTGCCCGGTGCCGGGGTAAAGTGGACTCTGATGTAGAGACAGATAAAGAAAATCCTTTTTTCCCAGTATGATGTCTTCTGTGCCGTTTCCATGATGGCAGTCAAAATCTACTATAGCAACTTTTTTCACGTTGTTATTATCTTTTTGAGCTTTTAAACAGGCGATAGCTATATTATTGAAATAACAAAAGCCTCCAAGATCGTTTTTAGTAGCATGATGACCGGGAGGCCGCATCAGAGAGAATGTTTTTTCTTTTTTATCAAGACAATATATTGCAGCATTAATTGCGCTACCAGCAGATAAATTGGCTATATTAAAAACTCCTGTAAAGGCCGGCGTGTCAAAGTCAATAAAACTCTCATTCTTTACGCTTTCAAGCAGCTTTGCGGAGTGAGCCAGTAGAATATCTTCATCTGAGCAAGGTTCGGGATCAATAAATTCAAAACCGTTTTTCTCAAGATATTCGTATGTATTTCGGGCACGCGCCGGAGATTCAGGATGGCCCGGATGGGAGTAGTTCAGGCATTCAGGAGAGTAGAATATTTTCATATTGAGTTTATGTTTTTGCTCTTTAATTTGTGATTTCAGATTGTTATTTCCATAAGATCCTCTGCAAGTATAACTTCTCCCTTAAAATTTTCTTTTGCTTCATTCACCCTTTCAATATCGGATGTGTCAGAGGGATATATATGTGACAGAAGCAGCTTGTTTGCTCCTGACTTGTTAGCAATAAGTCCACATTCCATTGAGCTGAGATGCCCTTTGACCTTCATAACACCGGGGAATGAGCAGTCTGCCACTATAAGGTCAGCTTTTTTAGCAAAGTTGATCAAGCCCTGGTCATAATCAGCATCTCCGGTGAAGACAAGAGATTTACCATTATATTCAAACCGGTAGGCGATGCTGTCATCAGAATGAACGGTCCTGGTTGAGCGTATATGAAAGGGTGAGAAGTCGAACTCATCGATAATTTCGATTATGCGGAGTGAAAAGCTGTCTGACAAAAACAATATTGGACCTATTGCATTGTTATAGTACTCCTTAAATCCCTGCGGTCCAACAATCAACAGTTCTTTTTCGCGATTGAATTCAGGTGTATAAAGAAGGGCATGTATTAAAGGCATCAGGTCTGCTAAATGGTCCGGGTGTTTATGGGTCAGAAACACGGCATCAATATATTTATAGCTTTTACCCGACTTTTCAAGCTGATGAATCGTACCACTGCCGCAATCTACCAGGACCTGACATCCGTCTGCCTCCAGATAATAACCTGGTGAACTCCTTATGAGTGACGGTACACATGTACCACTTCCCAGGACAATAAGTTTCATCATTTATATAATAAGTTGCAACGCATAAAATATTTTGGAGATGGCAACAACTATCATGTATAATAACTCAAAATTTATATTTACTGGAGGGTCTTATGATACTTGAATATATTACTATGGCTGAATTTAAAAAACATCTTAAAGAGACCAGAACAATCATTTTCCCTTTTGGCACTGTGGAAGAGCACGGAAACCATCTTCCTCTGAATACGGATACACTGATAATTTATGAGATACTTAAACGGGTAATAAAGAAAAAAAATGTCTTTCTTGCACCTCCGGTTTATTATGGAGTGTGTACGTCGACGAGTCAGCACCCCGGGACCATAGGCCTGACTCCAGGCACTCTGAGGCGAATTACTTACGACATTGTCAGGGACGCGTATAACAAAAGTCTGAGGAATATATTTCTCGTAACAGGACATGGAGGAGGGCTTCATTCTTCTGCATTAAAGGAAGTAGCTGAAGAATTAATAGAAAAGCTGGAGGGAGTAAACATCGCTGTCCTTTGCCCGTATGACATTCTTCACAAGGAACTGTCAGAGCTTGCCGAAACTCCTAATGATTCACATGCAGGAGAAATCGAGACATCTCTTGTTATTTCCCTGGCTCCGGGGCTGGTGCAGGGACGTTCGGATGAAGAATATCCACAATTCCCGAAACCTTTCATTGTGAAAGATAAGATGAAATACTGGAAGGGTGGAGTATGGGGAAATCCGCATAAAGCGGACAAAGATAAAGGGGACAAGGCAATAGAACTTATCGTGGATAAAATTGTAGAGATTATAGGCATGGTTGAAAAGTAAATCAATCAGCTTAACAAATACCCTTGTTTGATTGTTAAGTAATTTTACAGTTATAATATAATTTGTTCAAGAGATCTTCATGAAAAAGAAACATATTCACCTCTTAATCGGAATCGTATTAATAGTTCTGTCTTTATGGTTAGCATTCAGGGGGGTATCAATTAATGAATTGACAACAGCCCTTATGAAAGCTGATTATTTTTATCTGATCCCTGCGATATTAATAGTAATTATAAGTTATGTACTGAGAGCTATGCGGTGGCGGTACCTTGTCTGTACTGTAAAAGAAGTGAAAACGGTAAATCTTTTTTCTCCGTTAATGATAGGTTTTATGGCAAATATGCTACCTGCCAGAGCCGGAGAATTTATAAGAGCTTATCTGCTTAGTAGAAAGGAACGAATCAGTTTCAGTGCCTCATTTGCCACAATATTTATAGAAAGATTGTTTGATCTGGTTATGGTCTTGCTGTTATTAATCTGGGTATTGATGTTTATGCCAGAGGCTTTTTCCACTGGAGATCAGACAGGATCATTTCAAATGGTTGATAAGGTAAAAATATTCGGTATAACCAGCCTGTTGTTATGCGTATTTATTTTTCTTTTTTCAGCACTACTTCAGTATAAAAATGAATGGGCGATGAAAATAGTTGAGTTTTTTATAAAACCTTTCCCTGATAAGTGGAAAGACAAAATATTTGGTATGGTCTATTCTTTTACAGATGGACTGAAAATTATAAAGGATAAGCGTGGATTCATATCAGTTATATTCTTGTCTCTGCTTATATGGGCTTCGTTTATTTTTACATATTATCCACTTTATCTATCTTTTGGAATAGAAGCAGAGCTGCCGGTGTTATCTTCTCTTCTTATAATTTGTTTGACTGTGGCTATATTTATTACAGTGATGCCAACTCCCGGATTTCTAGGGTCATATCAATTGGGTTGTGTTGCAGCCTTGCATGGAATATTTGGTATTCAGAAGGCTGTTGCTTTAAGTTATGGTATGGTTGCTTGGATTGCGGCTATGGGATCAACTGTGATTATTGGGGCTCTTTTTGCGATAAAAGAAAATATTTCGTTAGGTGAGGTATCAGCAAGTAAAGATCAGTTAGAATAGCCTTTATGCCATTAATATAATTGCAATAATTCATATAGTTGTGATAACCTTATAAATACTTGTAGTCAGAGGATTATTTTTTTCTGTTTAAAAATCACACGTCTATCTAATCTTCTCTCTTAACAGTGTCCTGAAATTTCGGGATTAAGAGTGAAAGGACGGAGGGAAAAACTGAGGAGGTATCTATGGTTGTAACTATGAAAGATCTTCTGGAGGCTGGTGTTCATTTCGGACATCAGGTAAAGCGCTGGAATCCAAAAATGAAGAAATATATTTTTGGACAGCGTAATGGTATTTATATTATCGATCTCCAGAAAACGGTCAAAATGTTCGAGGTTGCCTTTAACTTTATCAGAGACATCTCGAGCAGAGGAGAGAAGGTCCTTTTTGTCGGGACCAAGAAACAGGCGCAGGACGTAATAATCGAAGAGTCTCAGAGGTCTGAGTCCTACTTTGTAAACCAGCGCTGGCTTGGAGGCATGCTTACAAATTTCAAGACGGTCAAACAGGGGATAGAAAAACTGAAGAAAATCGAAAAAATGAATGAAGATGGAACGTACGGGCTCCTGACAAAAAAAGAAGTTGCAAAATATGAGACTGAAAAGCAGCGGCTTGATAAAAATCTCAGCGGTGTAAAAGAAATGGATGATTTGCCTGGAGCGGTGTTTATTATTGATCCCAAAAAGGAAGCTATTGCCGTTGCTGAAGCAAAAAAACTTTTAATACCTATTGTTGCACTTGTTGACAGTAATTGTGATCCTGATGATATCGACTATGTTATACCCGGCAATGACGATGCAATAAGGTCTATTAAATTGCTGACATCAAGAATATCTGATGCTGTTATTGAGGGAACGAACATTTTAAATAAGACCACTGAAGAGACTGCTGAAAAGGAAGAGATTGAAGACAAGATAGCTGAAGAAGAGAAACAGGAGAGGGAGGAAGTAAAGGGATGAACATAACAGCGGATGCCGTAAAAGAGTTAAGGGAACAGACAGGTGTAGGCCTGATGGACTGCAAGAAGGCACTCACCGAAGCGGAGGGTAATCATGAAAAGGCGATGGATATCCTTAGGCAGCGAGGTCTTGCAATGGCTACCAAAAAGGCTTCCAGAGATGCATCGGACGGATTAATCGGCTCTTATATCCATATGGGAAAGATAGGGGTTCTTTTGGAGATTAACTGTGAAACCGATTTTGTTGCGAAGACGGATGATTTCCAGGGGATTGTAAAGGACATTGCGATGCATATTGCTGCGGCTAATCCTTCCTATGTGAAGAGAGAGGATATCCCACTGAAAATTATCGAAAAAGAAAAAGAGATTTATGCGTCGCAGGTATCTGATAAACCCCCACAGGTTGTTGAAAAGATCATAGGGGGAAAACTTGAGAAATTTTATTCTGATGTATGTCTGGAAGACCAGGTTTTTGTTAAAGACCCTGATGGCAAACAAAAGATAAAAGATCTGGTAACAGAAAAAATAGCCAAGCTTGGCGAAAATATCGTAATCAATCGTTTTGTCCGTTTTCAGCTGGGAGAGAAAGCAGAATAAATTTATGAAGAGTCGAAAGATTAAATTCAAAAGAATCCTTTTGAAACTGAGCGGTGAAGCCCTGATGGGTAACAAGAGTTTTGGAATCGATCAGAAGTTTGTTCAGTATATATCAGATGAGCTCAAGAGTATTTCAAAGTTGGGAATTCAGGTTGCTATTGTTATAGGCGGTGGCAATATATTTCGTGGCCTTGAGGCGAGCGCCGAAGGAATGGAAAGGACATCCGCTGATTATATGGGCATGCTGGCAACGGTGCTAAATGCCCTTGCACTCCAGAATGTGCTTGAAAAAAATGGTATGCCCACAAGGGTACAGTCAGCAATCGAAATGCAGGAGCTTGCAGAGCCGTATATCAGGAGGAGGGCGATACGGCATCTTGAGAAGAAAAGGTTTGTAATATTCGCTGCAGGTACCGGTAATCCTTATTTTACTACAGATACAGCTGCATCCTTGAGGGCTGTGGAAATCGGTGCCGATGTTATACTGAAAGCAACAAAGGTTGACGGGGTTTATGACAGTGACCCGATGAAAAATCGCAAGGCAAAAAAATATCGTGAAATCTCATATATCAATGTACTAAAAAAAGGACTGAAGGTCATGGATTCTACATCCATTTCTCTCTGCATGGACAATGAACTTCCGATTATTGTTTTTAGCCTCATGAAGAAAAACAATATCCGGAAAATATTAGAAGGCAAAAAAATCGGGACACTGGTAAAGGGGGGATAAGTTCTTATGCAAAAAGAAGCGAGAAAAAAAATGGCAGAAAAAATGGAGAAGGCTCTTGACGCCTTAAAGAAGGACCTTGCCGGCATAAGGACAGGACGGGCTTCTTTGTCTATTTTTGACGGTATATTAGTTGATTTTTTTGGTACCCCTACACCTATCAATCATGTTGCAACATTAAGTGTACCTGAGAGCAGATTAATTACTATCCAGCCGTGGGATCCGAAGATTATAGGTGAGATCGAAAAGGCTATCCAGAAGTCAGACCTGGGGCTCAATCCGGGCAATGACGGGAAAATTATCAGGATAACGATCCCGCAGCTTACAGAGGAGAGAAGAAAACAGATAGTAAAACAGGTGCATAAACGGGGAGAAGAGGCTAAGATTTCTTTGAGGAATATCCGGAGGGAGAGCAATGAAGAAATGAAAAAAATCGAGAAGGATGGACACATTAGTGAAGATGAGACAAAGCGTTCAATGGACGAGGTACAGAAAACCACAGATTCCTTTATAAAAAAGGTGGATGAGACGATTTCTCATAAAGAAGAGGAAGTAATGGAGGTATAGTTCCTGGATCAGGGGATAGCTTTGCATTAACATAAAAATCAGATAATATTAAGTTATATAACAGTTAAAGGAGGGAATAATGGCTATACGTGCAGGTATCAATGGATTTGGAAGAATCGGGAGAAACTTTCTAAGATCATGTCAGGGAGTAGACTCAATAGACATAGTTGGAATTAATGATCTTACAGATGCTACAACGTTAGCCCATCTTTTGAAATATGATTCTATTCACGGTGTTGCTGACTTTGATGTTAAAGCAAAAGATAACAGTATTGTGATAAACAACAAAGAGATCGGGGTCACTGCGATAACAGATCCGGCGCAGCTGCCCTGGAAAGACCTTAATGTCGATGTTGTCCTTGAATCAACCGGACGTTTTGTTGATAAGACAGGGGCTTCAAAACATTTAACTGCAGGGGCTGAATGGGTTATCATATCAGCTCCGGCCAAAGAGCCTGATGCAACTATATGCATGGGCGTAAATGAGGAGAGCCTTGATATATCTGCTCACAAGATCATTTCGAATGCATCCTGCACTACAAACTGTCTTGCACCTATCGCCAAGGTTATTGATCAGCAATTTACGATCAAATACGGTCTTATGACCACTATTCATGCTTATACAAATGATCAGCGTATTCTTGATTTCCCCCATAAGGATTTGAGGAGAGCAAGGGCTGCAGCGCTTTCGATGATACCTACCACCACCGGTGCTGCAAGGGCTGTAGGGCTTGTGCTCCCACATTTAAAGGGGAAACTGGATGGCATGTCAATACGTGTACCGACCCCTAATGTATCTGTGGTTGACCTTGTTGCTGAAGTTGAACAGGATGCGACAGAAGAGACTATCAATGCAGCTCTCAAGGAAGCCGCAGACGGTCCGATGCAAGGCATTTTAAAATATTGTGAAGAGCCATGTGTATCTATTGATTTTAGCGGTAATCCGTATTCTTCCATACTTGATGCGGCACTAACAAAAGTATTAGGGGGAAAACTGGTGAAAATTCTTTCGTGGTATGACAATGAATTGGGTTACAGCTCACGTCTTAAGGACTTGATTCTGTATATTGATAGTAAGAAATAAGAATTATGAACAATAATCCTTCCATTCCAATTAAGGGAGTATTAGAAAAACTCTCTATTAAAGACCTGGATATCAGAAGTAAGAAGTTATTCATTCGAGTGGATTTTAATGTTCCCCTTGATGAAAATCTCAATATTACAGATGACAGGCGGATCCGTTCTGCACTTTCTACAATAAATTATTCAATTGATGAGGGATGTAAAGTGATTCTTGCATCTCATCTTGGAAGACCTAAAGGCAGGCCTGACAACAGATACTCACTTGCCTCTATTGCAAGAAGGCTGCAGAGGTTGATTAAGAAGGAAGTAATGTTTATCCCTGATTGCGTTGGACCCAGGGTTGAAGCAGCTGTCAGCAAAATGTCTGACGGAGATATTATCCTGCTTGAAAATTTAAGATTTCATCCAGGCGAAGAAGAAAACAGCGAGGAATTCAGCAGGTCATTGGCGAAGCTGGCGGACTTTTATGTAAATGATGCTTTTGGAGCTTCTCATAGAAGTCACTCTTCAATAGTGGGTATTACAAAATTTCTGCCGTCAGCAGCAGGTTTTCTTCTTCAAAAAGAGATTGAATATCTTCAGGGTGTAATCAATCATCCTGTAAGGCCATTTGTTGCGATACTTGGGGGTGCAAAGGTTTCGGGGAAAATAGATGTTATCCGCAATCTCGAGAATAAGGTAGACAAGGTGATCGTAGGCGGAGGAATGGCCTATACGTTCCTGAAGGCTATGGGGTACAATGTTGCCGAGTCCCTTGTAGAAAATGACATGCTTGAACTTGCTAATGATATAAGAAAAGGTGTTATATCAAAGGGGATAAAATTTTATCTGCCGGTAGATTGTGTGATAGCTCAGAGCATTGAACCGGCAGCCGAGACCAAGCTTGTAACAGCACAGGAGATACCAAATGGCTGGAAAGCTGTGGATATAGGTCCTGCTTCTGTCAAGCTATTTTCAGAAGCTCTGGAAAGTGCAAAGACTATATTATGGAACGGCCCTATGGGGGTATTTGAAGTTGATGCATTCTCAAGAGGGACATTTTCTATCGCACATTCAGTAGCTGATGCCTATGCCCTTACGATTGTGGGCGGTGGTGATACAGATCTGGCTGTCAGCAGGGCAGGTGTTTCAGAAAGCATTTCTTTTATATCAACCGGCGGTGGCGCTGCACTGGAACTCCTCGAAGGGAAGGACCTGCCGGGATTGGTAACTTTGACTGACAAGTAATAGTGTATATACAAAAGCTGCTGATCATATCTACTGTAATCTAATGCCTGTTTCTTAGATGTCTCTCAATTTCTCTTTTCGCTTCTTTTTCTTTAATTGATGCCCTTTTCTCATAATGCCTCTTTCCTTTGGCTACCCCTAATACAACTTTAGCCTTTCCGTCTTTGAAGTATATTTTTAGAGGAATTAGTGTGAAACCCTGCTGCCCGGTTTTCCCCCAGAGTTTGTTAATTTCCTTTTTATGCAACAGAAGTTTTCGCGTTCTTTCGGGATCGTGGTTCTGGATATTTCCATGGCTGTAAGGGCTTATATGACAATTCAAGAGAAATACTTCCCCATCCTTTATAATTGCATAGCTGTCCTTGAGGTTTGCCCTACCTTCCCTCAATGACTTGACTTCTGTGCCCTGAAGTGCGACTCCTGCTTCATATTTGTCCTGGATATAATAATCATGATATGCTTTTCTATTTGTTGTAACAACTTTTTCCATAATAATGAGGATAACTTTAGAATGTTTGGCAAGTCAATTGTGGAATAATTATTGTTCCCTGATTAATTCTATTACCGTGACCTCAGGCGGAGACAGGAAACGAATAGGCGGGCCCCATGTACCTGTGCCGCGACTAACGTAAAGTTTTGAATTGTGCGACAGGTCTATAAACCCGGAATCGTTCGGATAATACAAATGCGTTATCAGGCTGAAAGGAAAGATTTGCCCTTTATGAGTATGTCCTGACAGCTGTAAATCAAACAGGCCAAGCGCATTATCACTTAATAGTGGTCTGTGCTTTAGAAGTACTGTGAATTTTTTTTGATCCAGCTCTGATAGTAATTTTATTTCAGATATACTGTTAAACATAGGATGATTTTTCCCTGCCCCGTCATCAATGCCTGAGAGATTTATTGCGTCTGCGATGACAATAGATTTTCCTCTTAACAACGTAAAACCTGCCTCTTTTGTGAAATCCATTGCCTGCTTAAACCCCGCATAAAACTCATGATTCCCTGATATCGCAAATTTGCCATATTGTGGATTAATTTCCCCCAATAATTCTGCAAGCCCTTTGAGTTTGTTTATCTGTCCATCTACAAGGTCTCCGGTAGACACAAGAATATCGGGCTTTGCTTTTTTAACTTCTATAAGAATTGTCTTTAACCGTTTTTCCCGTACAATCAAACCAAGATGAATGTCTGAAATCTGCACTATTCTGAAGCCGCTCATTTCTTTCGGTATTTTTGATGTCTTAATTGTCACATGCTCGGTTCGAATGTTATTAGCCTCAAAGTTTCCATATACAGCGGTGAGTACCGAAAACAAAAAAGGTATATAAAAAGAAACTTTTGAAGGGATGATAATTGCGGATAATTTTGCATGAAATATGAATTCAGTCACGTAGATTGTCAGTTTTATGATATCAATTAAAATGGATAGAGAGATAAACAGGAACAGTAAACCCATCCATATGTAACCCGTATGTGATATGACCATGGCCAGAAATTCAAATTCCATATTTTCTGCGTAGTGGACAATAATCGGAGCAAAAATCATTACACCCATGAAGAAAATCAGAGGAATTATAAGTCTGTAAGTTAACGAAAATGCTGATCTTGCTTTCAGAAGAGCGTACAGGTGCATCAGACCATAAATCAGGAAAAATGATATTAATAAAAGCCTCAATCCAGCCTCCAAATTCTAATTTTAGCGGAATATACAGTTTGTTATAACAAATAAAGTAATAAAAAGGGTATTGGTGGGGTAGGGATTTTAAATCGTGAAGAGATAAAACTCGTAAGCTACAATCGCTATATAAATCTTGATCAAAACAGGCAGGCTGATTCGAGTGATCTTTGCGTTTTTGAAAAGGCATAATACAATAAGGGCAAAGGCTGTCATTGCAAACTTTACAATATTAAATGGGAGCATACCATACGATAAGACAGAGGCCATTATGGGATTGGCTTCATATATTACTTCTCTGTTTATCAGTGAGAGTGTAAAATATGCATCTGCACAACTCAGTAGAAGAAGCGCAATCACAATCAGGAGCAGCCTTGTACTGTACAGGTCAACGAATAAATATTTCTGTTTATCAGGCGCCCTTCGAATAATTTTTCGCTTCCCCCCTGAAAATGTATATTTACTCACTATGGGGGTTGGCTGCTTTCGCCTGTCTGTTATGCCTCTGCATTCTTCCATGGTTTTATTATAATTATCACTACCTAATTTATTGGTTCAATTATATAGCCTTATGAATTATCCAGCAAATATTATTTAGAAATCCCAATTTTACTAAGAATAAGGGGCATTTATTAATTGTAAACAATTCAGACACATATTTCAATGGAATTCATTTTAATGTAATATTTATTTACAATTAATGGTGAAAGTTATTACCCTGCCTGGAAGCTGTGTCGTAATAAGGAAAATATATAAAATGTCATTCTGAATTTATTTGAGCATCTTGCCCGCCTGTTTTGGCAGATTTTTAAATTCCGGATAATTTTGATATAATTGTTAACCTGAAAACTTGTGATGGAAAAGCGTAAAGCCAAAAGAATAACTATCGGTTTCGGTGCAGATATTGCATATGAAGGAAAGAATTATCGTGGTATTACCGAGAATCTTTCCGAATCCGGTGCAGGTATAATAACTGATCCTATTGATATTCCTGCTGATTTTAAACCCGGCACAAAACTGGAAATGCAATTTGAGCCCCAACCGGGAGAGTCAATCACGCTTGATTGTAATATAATGTGGGTTAATAACGTATCTTCCAATGGCAAGACGAAGAGAGTTGGCATGAAAATCATAGATGCTCCGTGGGGGAAAAGCAGTTTTTTTGTGTAAGACAAATACTTACAAGGGAAATGGTCTTAAGCCGCTGTTCTTTTCCGATCATCATACCGGACCCCGTATTCTCGAAAAGATGAGAATGAAAACCATTGCTGAACTAACATATTATTCGATCAAGAATGAACTTGTTGAATGAGACATGTTTACTGTTCAGGGCATCTAAACAATTACGAGTGAATCTTCACTTCCAAAGGAATTGGGGATATATCTGTCAGCATGCCAGTCGTTTTCCCATCGGCTGTTATCTATCAAATACCTGAACTTGTATTCCATATTGCAGGGAAGTTCTAATGTTATTTTAAAGTCACCGTTTTTCAGTTTTTCCAGTTTGGTTTCTCTTGTGTCCCATTTATTAAAATCTCCTGCTATCGTAACTGTTTCTGCATTTTGTGCAGCTTCTTTCGGGAGCCTGAAAGTAACCTTACAGAAGGCCTTGGACTTGAGGTAAAGTTTCGTAAGGCTTGTAGTCTTTTTTTCTTTTTTTA
Organism: uncultured Nitrospiraceae bacterium; assembly: GCA_964410825.1. GTDB lineage: Bacteria > Nitrospirota > Thermodesulfovibrionia > UBA6902 > UBA6902 > CAZVHL01. The sequence goes on along the minus strand of CAYPIT010000042.1, from coordinate 53 downwards.
TGGATTCCCCTGTTGAAGTTCCTTGATACAGCCGACTCCAGGATACTCATCGC
>CAYPIT010000041.1:0-14189 GCA_964410825.1 uncultured Nitrospiraceae bacterium | reverse complement strand
GTAGTTTGACTGGGGCGGTCGCCTCCCAAAAAGTAACGGAGGCGTACAAAGGTCTCCTCAGGCTGGTCGGAAATCAGCCATTGAGTGCAAAGGCATAAGGAGGCTTAACTGTGAGGCATACAGGCCGAGCAGATGGGAAACCAGGTCTTAGTGATCCGGTGGTTCTGTGTGGAAGGGCCATCGCTCAACGGATAAAAGGTACTCCGGGGATAACAGGCTTATCGGGCCCAAGAGTTCATATCGACGGCCCGGTTTGGCACCTCGATGTCGGCTCATCGCATCCTGGGGCTGAAGTCGGTCCCAAGGGTTGGGCTGTTCGCCCATTAAAGCGGTACGCGAGCTGGGTTCAGAACGTCGTGAGACAGTTCGGTCCCTATCTGTTGTGGGCGCCGGAGACTTGAGGGGAGCTGTCCTTAGTACGAGAGGACCGGGATGGACGGACCTCTGGTGTGTAGGTTGTTCTGCCAAGAGCAACGCCTAGTAGCTATGTCCGGATGGGATAACCGCTGAAAGCATCTAAGCGGGAAGCCCACCCCAAGATTAGGTCTCCCTTGTTTCGATTCGTCGGAACACTAAAGGTCGGTGGTAGACTACCACGTTGATAGGCTGGGTGTGTAAGTACGGCGACGTATTTAGCTAACCAGTACTAATTGACCGTGTGCCTTGACCCCCTTACTCTGAGTTCTTCGGTTGTATTTCCCACATTAATAGACGTTAATATAGTAACTGCAAGATTTTATTCCTATGTCTTTGATGTCATAATGACAGGATATTTACTACTATTTTGTCAATATGATACAGTACAAGCAATCCCCATTTTCTAACTCATTGATTTATTGATATAATTACTTGGCATGCATATTGCTTTTTAAAAAATATAGAAAATATGTTATTTCAGAATAATAAAAACAAATATCGTGTATCTTATGATTCGCTCATCGAAAGAAAAAAATGAACAAATGTCCTTTGTAGAAAAGAGAGCATTCAATAGAATTCCTGTAAATATTGATGCCAGATTCTTCCATGGGAATATTTTTTACTCAGGGATTGTTCGGAATCTTTCTGATCAGGGAATGTTCATTGACACCAAGAAATGCCTCCCTTCTGATTCGATGTTTGTTGTAATAATCCGGGAAGACAATGATCTGTTAAAATTAATCGCCAAGGTTAAGAGGGCTTCCATGAATGCTGATGCTTGTTTGGGAATGGGTGTTGAGCTGTTAAGTCCTTCTGCTGGATATTTAGATTTTATTCATAAATTACATGATTGACTCTTAGATAACGGTCCTTCATGCGATTCTTTTTAAGCACCTGATTTACCATATATATAGATAAATATTTTTTCTGTTGACTATCCATACGTTCCTCGATCAAGAGACCTGTACTGAATTGCCTCTGAAAGATGTTCAGCGCTTATTCTTTCGGTTGAAGCAAGGTCAGCAATTGTTCTACTGACTTTAAGAATTCTTGTATATGCCCTTGCGGATAAACCAAGCTTCTGCATTGCTGTCTCTATAATGCTTTTTGCCTGAGGATCCAGTTTGCAGTACTTTTTTATCTGTTTTGAACGCATCTTTGCATTCGAGTATATATTTTCGTTTTTAAATCTGCTTAATTGAATCTGCCTGGCGTTTTGTAAGCGTGCACGGATATCCTTTGAAGGTTCACCACAATACTCGTTGGATAGTTCTTTATATTGAACGGCAGGAACTTCAACATGAATGTCTATTCTGTCAAGTAAAGGTCCTGATACGCGTTGTCCATAGCGATGTATTTGAGAAGGAGAGCATGTGCATTGATGCCGCGTATCACCAAGGTATCCACAGGGACACGCATTCATGGAGCAGACAAGCATGATGGACGCTGGATACGTAATGGATGCTAACGCCCTTGAAATGGTAACGAAACCGTCTTCCAGTGGCTGTCTGAGGACTTCAAGGACATTTCTCTTGAATTCAGGCAGTTCATCGAGAAAAAGAATTCCGTTGTGAGTAAGGCTGACTTCACCCGGTTTGGGTGTGGTTCCACCTCCGACCATCGCAACATCTGACAATGTGTGATGTGGTGAGCGGAAGGGCCGCGTTGCAACAATAGACTGGCCTTCTTTTAGCAATCCGACTGAACTGTGAATTTTAGTAGTCTGTAATGCTTCCTCAAATGTCATTTCGGGAAGTATAGTAGGAATTCGTCGGGCGAGCATTGTTTTTCCCGAGCCGGGAGTTCCTATCATCAGCATGTTGTGACTGCCTGTGGCGGCAATTTCAATTGCCCTTTTCACATGCTCTTGCCCTTTGACATCAGCAAAGTCATCCTGGTAAACAGAATTCTCTCTCATAACATACGATATATCCACGTATGTAGGTTCTATGATTTTTACTCCCCTAAAGAATTCTATAAGCTCCGGAAGGCTTTCGAATCCATACACCGGGATATTATTTACTATGGCAGCTTCTTTAGCATTTAGTTTCGGAAGGATCAATCCTTTTAATCGGGCATCTTTTGCTTTAAGCGCCATCGACAGTGCACCTTTAACAGGCTTGATCCTTCCGTCAAGCGACAATTCTCCCGAAACCATATATTCTTTAACAGTTTCAGGATCAATTATGCCTTCAGCTACCATTATTCCGATAGCGATAGGAAGGTCAAACGATGAACCTTCTTTTTTTATGTCACCGGGAGCAAGATTTACAGTAATTTGCTTTAGAGGGAAATTAAAGCCTGTATTTTTTAGCGCTGCCCTCACCCTGTCTTTGCTCTCCTTTACAGCAGTATCCGGCAGCCCGACGGTGGAAAAATGAGGAAGTCCCTTATTCGTAATGTCTACCTCAACATCAACGATCTGTGCATCAATACCTATAAGTGTTGCACTGAGAATTTTTGAAAGCATGTCCCCTAATAAATGCGCCAAAGCACATAAGTACGGTAGCGCGCACGTAGGGGCGCGGTCCCCACGCCCCTACTGTCAATTTTATAGACAGACTGATCTGTCCGCCTGATTACCTCTATAATGAATATATCCCCTAAACATAGAAAATGAATGATTGAGTCTGTATCAATATAACATAAATGGAGAGGAAAAATGTAGGAGAAACAGGGCGGTATATTTGCGGGTGTTGGCCCGAGTTCAGTATTTCATTATTGTCTGTTTGAGTGTGATAATTATTTGAAACTGCCAATTTTTTAAAAAAATCAAAGGAGAGTGCGAAGGAAAGGCGCAATGGGAAAGGGCAGATTTCAGCTGGAAGACAGGATTTCTTCAAGAAAAGTTCCTTTTGTATCCTTTAATTCTTCCTCTGTATATCCTATGGCTTCAATAGGCTCAAAGACTCGTCCAGCCGCGAGACCGAGAGTCTCAAGCCTTTCCCTAAGATTCATTTGAGCGAAATCATCAGAGATAACAATCAGGTCAATATCGCTATCTTCCCGTGGATTGCCTCCGGCATATGAACCATAAAGGATGATATCTTTAGGAACTACACCAAGTTCTTTAAGGGCTGCCTTATAGCGTTCAATTATGTCTTCAATTTCTCGTTTTGTTTTAGCCATTGCAAAACTCTATCAGTATGTTCGAGATATTCTTTAACAATTTTCTCAGGATAGCTTTCAATAAGGTTGTTAAAATCTTCAGGATATCTGGTAACTACACTGGCATTGTTTATCTTTGCGACAAAATCAAAGAGGTCCTGCTGGAGATTTATATCAGCAAGTTTAATAAGATACAGGAGGTTATGCGTTTTTGGCGGGACTTTGTCAGTCGTTTCAGCGACAATGGCTTTAAGCATCTTTTCCATTGACATGTGACACATGAAGACAACATACACATATCTGCCTGTTTTATACATATGCCCTGCTGTTGTTAAATCATATTCTGATGAAAGTATAAAACTTTTCGTGTCTTTCCTCATACACTATATTATTATAGTGTCAGTTATAAGTAAACTATTTTCTATCTCCACCCGCCCTCCACTTTTATCCCGTAATCCTACGGATTGTTCGGTAATGCAGGCGGAAGATTTAAAAGAAACGATCGGGGTCACCCTTCAATATACATTTTACGGGATTTGCTAAATGTATAATGTATTTTTGACCCCATAATTTTCGTATTTTTTTAATGCCTGTTTTTTTTACAACTCAATGCAAGTTTTTCTCTCTTGAAAATATTTTTCAATTTTGTTTATGATATTCATGCTTCAGTATATTTATTCGAAGCTGCAAAAGGGGACATGGAGGATGAACCTCCATAATTCAATAAAGGAGGCGTAATATGTCTAAAATCTATGATCTGGTCTGGAAAAAGTCGGAAAATGAAGGAAAGGCACAGTGGGAACGGGTAGGGATCATGCTTGTTAAAAAAGATGGGAAGAAGTCGATGAAACTTGATCTCATCCCTGCCGGACAGTGGGACGGCTGGCTGGTTGTATCTGAGAGGAAAAGCACAGAAAAAGCAGCATTATGACTCAAGAGCTATTCACACACCTACGAGGTGTGCTACACCTCGTAGGTGTGGACATGGTGAAGCGGGGGAACTCCAGCTCATAACTATCCATGTTACTGCTTGAGAGCATGAACCAGATATTCAATGTTTCCTTTAGGACCTTTAATTGGGGATTCAGTTGTTCCCGAAATAATAAAGCCGGTCTTCTCTAATTCATTTTTAATATTTTCAACGGCCGCAAATCTTTTGCTTTCATCTTTAACAACTCCTCCCTTACCAACATCTTTTTTCCCAACTTCAAACTGTGGTTTGATAAGGGCAACTATTTCACCGTGATGACCTAAAAACTCCGAAACTTTCGGCATTACTTTAAGAAGTGAAATAAAGGACACATCAATAACAGCGATCTCTATTTCATCGTGAATCAGGTGTTCCTCCAGATATCGTATATTTGTCTTTTCAAACAGGATAACACGAGCGTCATTTCTCAACTTTAGATCAAACTGACCGTATCCGACATCAACCGCATATACTTTCCTGGCGCCATTCTGCAGAAGACAGTCGGTGAATCCTCCGGTCGAAGCTCCGACATCCATTGCGATCTTGTTCTTAACATCAACATTAAAATACTGTATTGCGTGTTCAAGCTTAATCCCTCCCCGACTTACATATGGCATTTTGCTTTTTACCGTCAGAATATCATCCTGTTTAACTAATGTGCCTGCCTTGTCTACAACAACGCCGTTTACAAGTATCTTCCCGCCCATGATCAAAGCCTTTGCTTTTTCCCTGCTTTCAACAAGACCATTTTCGAACAGCCGTTTATCGAGACGAATTTTTTGAGGATTGTTTGCCATAATAATAAAATTACAAATGAATTCTCATCACAAAATTGACAAACCGAATAAAGTGGTGATCATCGAAATCCTGGATTTGTTCAGTAATAAATTTTAAGAAGAGTTAATTATTTGTTGGCAGAGTTTTGAATTTGCCTGCCTTTTTACCCACCAGAGCCAGTGCAGTTTTTGCTATACCCTCTGCATCCAAACCCAGTTTTGCCCTAAGCAATGCCTGAGGTCCATGTTCAATAAATATATCAGGAAGACCTATTATTTTGAATTTAATATTTTCAACAGCGGCTTTTGTGAGTTCTTCCAGTACTGCACTTCCGAAGCCTCCTGCTGCAGCGTTTTCTTCAACTGTAATAATATGTCTGCTCTCGTTTGCATGGCTGAGTATCAAATCGATATCAAGCGGTTTAACAAACCTTGCGTTTACCACACAAGCATCAATGTTTGCTTCTGAAAGGAGTTGTGAAGCAGCAACAGCAGGATTCACTGTGTTACCAATTGCTATTATCAAAACGTCATTCCCCTCTCTAAGGATTTCGGCCTTGCCAACAGGAACAGGTTCCGGTTCACCATCGATTTCGCTGTCTGTTACCGATCCTCTCGGATATCTTATCGCGATGGGCCCTGCATGTAATACCGCTGTCTTAAGCATACACCTGAGTTCGTAACCGTCTTTCGGGGCCATTACAACTAAATTCGGTATATGTCTCAGGAATGAAAGATCAAATGTGCCGTTATGGGTTGGTCCATCGTCACCGACTATGCCTCCCCTGTCTATCGCGAATATGACAGGAAGGTTTTGCAGGCATACATCATGAACTATTTCGTCATATGATCTCTGCAAAAATGTTGAATATACAGCCACCACAGGTTTTAACCCTTGAGTTGCAAGCCCTGCTGCAAAGGTTACGGCATGTGGCTCTGCAATGCCAACGTCGTAAAAACGTTTTGGAAAGGTTCTAACAAATTCTGACAAGCCGGTGCCTTCTGTCATTGCGGCGGTAATAGCAACTATGCGGTCATCATTCCTGGCAAGTTGCGTCAGGCAATCTCCAAAAATTTCGCTGTAGGATTTCTTTGATGACGGATGCTGCTGTCCTGTTTCGATGTCAAAAGGGCCAACGCCATGGAATATGCCAGGGTTTTTCTCGGCCGGCTCATATCCCTTCCCTTTTTTTGTAATAGAATGAATCAGAACCGGACCCGGAAAATCTTTAAATCGCTCGATGGTTTCGATGAGTAAATCAATTTTATGTCCGTCTACAGGCCCGACATATTCAAACCCCAATTCTTCAAATAACTGACCGGGAACAAAAAAGCCTTTTACAGTATCTTCCGCTCTCTGTGCCATCTTGAGAACCGGTTCGCCGACTTTCGGAAACTTTTCCAATAACAGTTTCGTTTCCTTTTTGAACTTTGTGTACAGATCTCCCATCATTATTTTTCGGAGGTAAGCTGAAAGAGCGCCAACATTAGGGGATATAGACATTTCATTATCATTAAGTACTACAATAATATCTTTTTTTAAGTGTCCGGCGTGGTTTAGGCCCTCAAAGGCAAGACCCGCTGTCAAAGCGCCGTCACCAATTACTGCTATGACTTTAAATGTTTCTTTGTTCTGATCTCTTCCCTCGAGAATTCCAAGGGCAGAGGATATTGATGTTGAACTGTGGCCTGTTCCAAAAGCATCATGCGGGCTTTCTGATATTTTTGGAAATCCTGAGATACCACCATGCTTTCTAATTGATGAAAAAGATTTAAATCTTCCGGTGAGCAATTTGTGAGCATATGATTGGTGGCCTACATCCCAGATTATCTTGTCCACCGGTGAATTGAAAACGTAATGCAAAGCGATAGTGAGATCGATCGTGCCAAGATTGGACGCCAGGTGTCCCCCATTAGTTGCGACTGTTTCGATTATTATTTCTCTTAGTTCCTGTGAGAGTTCTTTCAGTTCATCGACTGAGAGACTTTTTAAATCATCTGGACTATTTACCTTTTTTATTATCATAAGCTACATTCTAATTATGTCTGGATAAAATATATTTGGCAATCTCAGCTAATGGTTCGCTCTTTTTATTTAAGACTCTTATAGCCTTTAATGAATCGTTTATCAAGTCTTCGGCAATTTCATATGACCTGTTTAACCCGAATATCGAAGGATATGTATTTTTACCTCTTAAATCATCAGCTCCGGGTTTTTTGCCCAGCGCTTTTTTGGTTCCTGTTATATCAAGAATATCATCCACAATCTGAAATGCAAGCCCTACTTTTTCACCATATGCACTAAGTGACTTAAGCCGGGCAGGAGAGGCACCTGCCATTATAGCGCCTATACGTACCGAAGATTTTATAAATGTTCCTGTTTTGTGAGAATGTATATACAAGAGGTCATTTTTGCTGGCCTTTTTGCCCTCGAATATCAGGTCAACCGCCTGCCCGCCGACCATGCCCTCAGGTCCGCAGGCGCATGTTAGCTCATTTATCACTTTCATAAGTATCCTGGAATCAGCCCTTATCCTGGTAATGATATTGAAGGCATCGGTCAGCAGTGCATCACCTGCGAGTATAGCGATAGCTTCTCCGAATGCCTTGTGAGTTGTAGGTTTATTCCTTCTGAAATCATCGTTATCCATTGCAGGGAGATCATCGTGAATTAATGAATAAGTATGAATAAGCTCAAGTGAGGCGGCAACAGGCAGTATGCTGCTTGATTTGCCTCCAATTGCATTGTAACTCGCAATACACAAAATAGGTCTCACTCTTTTCCCACCGGCCATGAGTGCGTATGCCAATGCATCACTTAGTTTAGCGGGACACTCTTTATGTTTCTTTTTTTTGGCTATATACTTTTTGAGAAAACCATCAATTCGTTCCTTATTCTGATTTAAATAGAGATTAAGATTCATGTTTGATAGCTTGTAAAGGATATAAAAATTTTCTGTTCAGGAATCAATAATGAAATATTATACAAAATATATCGTACATTTTGAAAAGATAGGGACATGAGTATAACTGGCCATCAATAGGCAAAGTGCGGTGGTTTAATCAAAAAGTTGAATTGATCTTCAAAAATAGCTTTGATTACAGGGTGGTTAAACTACATGTGTGAATGCTTCAACGACTTTCGGGTCAAACTGCATTCCTGATCTTGCTTTGATTTGATTGATTGCGATTTTCTTACTTAAGGCTTTTCTATACGGCCTATCTGAAACCATGGCGGTATAAGTGTCTGCTACGGTAAGCACTCTCGATATAAAAGGGATTTTATTCCCCTTTAATCCTGATGGATATCCTGTTCCGTCATAGTTTTCGTGATGGTGCAGGATTATATTCTTCACTCTTTCATCATGCTCTAACGAATCGATTAATTTAACCCCGGGGAAGGGATGTGTCTTGATAATCTTTTTTTCAATGTCAGAAAGCCTCGTGGATTTTAGAGTTATATTATCATCAATTTGAGTTATCCCAAGATCATAAATCTTTGATGAATATATCGCTAATTTAATTTCATCTTCAGCCTTATCCATATTTTGCATTATGTTGAATACCAGATCAGTGACATGCCCATTTTTCTTTTTATACCGCTTTTCAGCATTTAAAAGAGCTTCGATTTCCTTGACTATGGTCTTAAATCCATTTGTTCTCATGTCAATTTTCTGTATTTTTCTGATTATATGAGAAATCCTGTCCGCGATTACTGAAGCCAGATAAAGGTCTGTTATATTCAAATCAACTCCGTCTGATTTGTTAGTAAGATTCAGCACCCCAATAGTTTTATTGTCTAATATTATGGGTAGACACAATAAGGATTTTGTATTGTACTGAGGTCTGTTTTTCACACTGATTCGAGAGTCTTTTTCAATATTTTTTATAAATAAAGGTTTGCTCTCTGCAGCTACCCGTCCGGATATGCTGTCACCGACTCTAACGCTGGTTTCTCTCATGATTTTTTCACCAATGCCGATAGCATTTCTTATAGTAAGCTTATCTGTTGCACTATCGAGCAGCATGAGAGAGCATTTGTTGAGATTCATTGACTCGCTGACAAATGAAAGCAACATATCTGTCATTTCATTCATTATTGCATTGCGATATTCAATCTGACTTCTGGGAAAGGTTAATTGAATCGACAGGCCTCCATGGGTATTATCTACTTTAATAGTCCCCTTATGCATGTCCACAGTCTTTTTTGCAAGGTAAAATTTCATTTTATCTTTATCAGCGTCGACTCCGTACCATACTGAGCGTTCATCAAAAAATAGAGGTAGAGCAGTATCAGGGATTTTTCTCCCCTTTACAAAAAAATTAATCTTAACAGCATTTCTTATGCTTTTAACCCGAATTTCCATCTCATGACCGGGCTTTGAATACTTAGTAAGACCATCAATAGTGTTTATAACTGAATGCAATATAGATGTTTTTTCTCCGATTATATCCGGAATAGATTCAGAGTCAATAATTTTTATGGAGATATTTTTAGTGGCAAGCGCATCTCTGACTATCCTGGTTGCAATCGCTTCATCCAGTATATCTTTTAGACTTAACACCTTTTTGTTATGCATTATTCCCCGGTTATCAAGGCGATAGAAATCGAATAAATCATGAAGAAGATTTATAAGATTTTCAGTTTCATCAGATAATATATCAATAAATTCTTTCTGTTCTATCTCTAATGGTTTTTTCCCTTTCAGATAATACAAAGCACCTTTCAGGGAATTTAAGGGGGTCCTCAGTTCATGAGCTATTTTTACGATAAACTCTGTCCTTAATCTGTCGGTATTGATCAGCCCCTTGTTACTCTCGTCAAGCGCAGAAGCGGTTGAGCGCAACTCGGATATCAAACGGGCCTGTTCCAGTGCGATAGCCGCCTGATTTGCAAGGATGTTTATTAAATCGAGTTCATCTTCTGTAAAGGGATTTCCGCTCATTTTATTATTAATATTTATAACACCGAGCAGTTTGTCCTTCATTAATATGGGGCAACAGATAAATGATTTGGTGTTGTATTTTTCTTTCTGCTTCTTTTTAATTTGTTTGCTTCTGTTAATGTCTTTGACAAGAAGGGGCGTCCTTTTCAGTGCTACTTTTCCGCATATATAATCGCCGACTTTCACACGTATTGTCTGCATAATTTCAGCATCTATGCCTCTGGCAGCATTGATTACGAGGTCTCCCTGCCTGTCAAGGAGAAGAATAGATCCACTTCCTGCTTTTGTATAACTGAGAGCCAGGTCAAGTATCAGATTGGTTATGGAGTCAAGACTACTGGTTGAAGTTATGGCGCCTGAAATCTCTTTAATAATTGAGATTTTTTCCTTAAGCATAGTATATCTGCCTGGATGAATCTTATTTTTCAAAATCCACACCCGGATTGCACATCTATATGTAAGATTACTATCTAAGACACTAGTATCCAAAAAATGGATGCAAATTTCTTGCCAAATTTGTAACATATTAAAATATTTAAAGAATATAATTCTAAGACTTTAACATATATCCAAAAGTCGGATTTTCTTACACTTGGAGCAACATAATTCTTCAATATCAGATAAATTGTGTCGTGTTTCATTACATAGAGTTTTTTATTAAGAAAAATAATAATATAAATAAATGAGTTGGAGGATCGAAAATCTTGACACTTAGTACTTTATTGTCGGAGAGAGCTGACAGGGAACCAGACAGGGTCTGCATAAAATTTGAAGACAGGAAAGTTTCGTATTCTGAAGCAGATAGATTAGTAGACCTTTGTGCCGGAGGGCTTAGTTCAATTGGAATAAAGCCTTGCGAGCGTGTTGCGATCTTAATGCATAACTGTCCAGAATATATAATTGCTTATTTTTCTATCGTTCGGATGGGTGGTGTAGCAGTACCAATTAACACTTTTCTGACTGCAGGGGAGATTTCATATATTCTCAATGATTCTGGATGTAAGATTCTTGTTTACGACGAGTCGTTTTCAGATTGCATTGATGATATAAAGAAAAATATTACCGGTCTGAACGCACTAACTTTTGATGATATTCCGCAACTGCATTCAGATTTTCACAATGGCTCTGCTAACGATACTGCCGTATTATTGTATACATCTGGCACTACAGGCTTTCCTAAAGGGGCGATGTTGACCCACAGGAATCTCATAACAAATGTAGAAGCATCCAGTAAAGTCATGGAGTTATCACACAGGGACAGGATCCTGCTTTTTCTCCCTTTATTTCATTCCTTCACTTTTACAGTTTGCGTATTGCTTCCCATATACACCGGGGCAACTATTGTTTTATTAAAATCTGTCAAACCGTTTTCGAATGTCATAAGAAGTATCCTTATGGACAGGATCACTTTCTTTGTAGCAGTTCCTACGATCTATAATATTTTGTCCAGGAAACGGATGTCATTTGTTCACAGATGCCTGTTCAGGTTATTCGTTAATATCAGGGCATTTGTATCGGGAGCTTCCGCGTTACCTGAAAAAACCATTCATGAATTTGAGAAAAAATTTAAAGTTCCTTTGATTGAGGGTTACGGACTTACCGAGGCTTCACCTGTTGTTGCGGTAAATCCCCTTCATGGAATTAGAAAGCCTGCTTCCGTGGGGCCCCCGGTACCAGGAGTTGAAGTTGCGATTTTAGGAGAAGATGGAAAGAGAATATCTGTTGGTGAAACCGGTGAACTCATTGTCAAGGGCGGTAATGTGATGAAGGGCTACTTTAACAGGGAGAAAGAAACAAGAGAGGTGCTGAAAGATGAATGGCTTTACACTGGTGACATGGCCAGAATTGATGATGATGGATATATTTTCATAGTTGACCGCAAGAAAGATCTTATAATAGTTGATGGCATGAATATATATCCCAGAGAGGTTGAAGACATTATACACCAACATGAGTCAGTAGAAGAGTGTGCGATGGTAGGAATACCTGATAGCAGGGGATCTGAAATAACAATTCTTTTCATTAAGAAAAAGGAGGGAGTTAATGTAGATGAGGGCGCTATGAGAAATTACCTGAGAGATCGTGTGGCACGGTATAAGATACCGAGGAGAATAGTTATAATCGATGAATTCCCGAAAACGGCAACAGGCAAGATAAAGAAAGCTGAACTGAGGAAGTGGAAAAGTTAATTCAGATTAAATTGTATAAGTCAACATTTGCTTTTACTTTTTGTGTAAATGCAATTCGTCATTGCTACACTTAATGTCATTCCCAGACTTGATCGGGGAATCCAGTTTTAATTTACTGGATCCTCCGGTCAAGCCGGAGGATGACAAACGATGTATTTAAGAAAATCTTTCACACTACCTATAATGCTATCAATTCATACATGCATACTTACTAAAATTATTGCGTACTATATTAATGGATAGTATCTTCTGTTTGAACTAATATCGTTGAATTGGATATCATATAATCTGTGAAAGCGATTATCCTAAGTGGTGGAAAAGGAACCCGCCTGAGACCTCTTACTTATTCGGGGGCAAAACAACTTGTGCCTGTTGCTAATAAGCCGATACTTTTTTACTGTATAGAAAATATTGTTCAGGTTGGGATAAAAGAAATTGGCATTGTTATAGCTCCTGAAACAGGACAGGAGATAAGAGACACTGTAGGTAATGGAAGCCGCTGGGGCATAAATATAAAGTACATTGTTCAGGATGTTCCGGGTGGACTGGCACATGCTATTAAGACGGCAGGTCCTTTTCTTGCTGATTCTCCCTTTGTCATGTATCTGGGTGATAACCTGATCGGGTCGGGTATAGATAAATTTGTTAATGATTTTCATCACAATTCACCAGATGCATTAATCCTCCTTAAAGAAGTGGATAATCCAGGTCAGTTTGGTGTTGCGGATGTATCAAAAGAGGGCAAGGTACTCAAACTCGTCGAAAAACCTGATGTGCCTCCTTCAAATCTTGCGCTTGTCGGAATATATATTTTTTCACCAAGTATACATGAAGCTATCGCCAGAATTAAGCCTTCTAAAAGGGGGGAACTGGAAATAACGGATGCTATTCAGCAACTAATAATAATGGGGCGTAATGTGGAAAGTTTTGTTCTTGACATGTGGTGGTTGGATACAGGGAAAAAAGATGACATGCTCACTGCCAATGCGACCGTACTTGATGAACTGCTTGAGGAGAGCATTGATGCAGATGTTGACGACAAAAGTAACATACTAGGTCGCGTATCTATTGGTAATGGGTCTGTTATAAAGGAAAGCAAGATTAGAGGACCGGTAGCTATCGGCGAGAATACAATAATAGAAAGTTCCTTTATCGGTCCTTATACAAGTATAGGCGATAATGTATCGATTATAAAATCTTCGGTAGAACATTCGGTTATCATGGACGGCAGTGAGATAAGAGATATAGAAAGATTGGAAGAGAGCCTGATCGGTCGCAATGTGAGAATCATCAGAAATAATATGATGCATAAGGCATTGAGGCTCATGATTGGTGATGATTCGATTGTAGAGGTATAAGATGAACGGACTCGAAATCAGGGAACTATCTATTTATGAAGACAATCGAGGCTGGCTTTGTGAGATCTTACGTGACGATGAATCTGAATTCAGACCGGTCATGTCTTATTTATCAATGACCAAACCTGGTCTGGTGAGAGGTCCTCATGAGCATATTAAACAGACAGATTTTTTTTGCTTTATTGGCAGATTCAGGATCTATCTCTGGGACAACAGGAAAACATCTGCCACATATGGGGAAAAGAAAATAGCGGAAACAACGGATATCCCGACAATTGCTGTTGTGCCTCCCGGCATAGTGCATGCTTATAAAAATATTGATAGCAAAGAAAGTCTTGTTATAAATCTGCCGGATAAACTTTTCATGGGATGGGGGAAAAGGGATCCGGTTGATGAGATAAGGTATGAAGATGACCCTTTGTCAC
>CAYPIT010000040.1:0-14573 GCA_964410825.1 uncultured Nitrospiraceae bacterium | reverse complement strand
TTCTTAATTTAACAGTCCAAATTATGTTATTCTTTGTGTTATGTTCAGAAAATTAAAATTCATCGGGCAGTTATATATTTACAGGCTTCAGAGTATTTTTGGTCTGAAAAAATCGGATATCATGACTGTGATTAATGACTATTACAGGTCTGATTTCAGGAAAATCAATAGAGACGATGTTGCTGTAATTCTTCCTCATTGTCTAATTAGTGACAAATGCCCTGCAAAGTTCTCTAAATCAGATGGTATCCTTTGCAAACAATGCGATCTTTGCGGATGTGGAAAAATTCGCAATTCTGCGGAACAAAAAGGTTATCAATTTTATATCAGCCCGAGTGTCGGTTTCACAAAAAGACTTTCGAAGAGAAATAAACTTAAAGGTGTCATAGGCGTTGTATGTGATTACGAAATAGAACGAGGTATTGCTACTGAAAAAATTACAGGCGGCGGGGTAAGGATTGATGGAGCCAGAATAAAAACTCAGGGCATAAACCTTGATGCCTATGATTGTATTAACAACAATGTAAACTGGGACAAGATTGAGGAATTGATGTAGATTTTAAGATGCTATTAAACAATGAAGACTTAGTATTTCTCTATGGATAAAACTATCTGTGTAATATGTGCATGGAGGGCAACTTGTCAGAAAAAGTTCTCTATAAGCGGAAGGGATATGAAATGTTCCGATTTTGTCAGGGATGTTTCGATTAAAGAAGAAAAAGAATTCGAAGAGACGGATACTGACAGGAAAACTCCTGAAAGCTGATACAAAAATAACTTTACTTACTGTGTCTTGTCATCCGAAGATTCAACCGGAGATAACTCTTCCAGGGGTTCCGGAATATTCATCTCCTCAAACTCTTTCAGTGTAGGGAGTTCAGCCAGGTCTTTCAGTCCAAAATATTGCAGAAATTCCTGGGTAGTACCGTACATTAAAGGCCTTCCAGGAGCTTCTTTTCTACCCAGAATCTTAATAAGGCTTCTATCCAGTAATGTCTTTACAACGCCGTCTGAGTTAACTCCCCTGATAGCCTCGATTTCTGCCTTAATAATGGGTTGCCTGTAAGCTATGATAGCTATAGTCTCAAGGGATGACTGGGTAAGCCTTTTGGGCATTGCAGTGGAAAGCAGCTTTTTTATCCATGGTGCGCTGGCAGGGTTTGTTACCATCTGAAACCCTCCGGCAACCTCCAGAATGAGCAGGCCGGAGTTATTTATAGAATAATCATTTATGAGGTCCCGCAATATCCTGTCTGTATTATATTTATCAACCTCAACGATTTTCCGTAGAGTATCAAGAGTGACCGGTTCACCGGCAACAAAAAGAAGGGCCTCAATTATTGATTTTACTTCACTGTCTTCCATGATAGTGTTAAATCGTATCAAAATTCATTTAAAAATACAACGCTACCAATAAAATCCTTTATAAGTTAGTCAGTGATAGTGATCCATAATTCTTATAAACGTTTCGAAATATGATTTACGATAAAGTGATATTACTAAGTAGGAGAAATTAAGAAGCTTTTCTGCTATAACGTCTGAATCTCACCATTGGATGTTTCTTGAGCACTACCGAATCTCTGCCTTTATTAAGAACATCGAACATCCTCTCAAGGGATTTCTGCTGGAAATCATAAATATCCCCCACATTGATTTCATACGGAAAACGTCTGTCAATGAAATTGGACATCGGCGAGTAGTTAGGCAAACGTGATAATACGAGTAACCCTTTAAAAATCCTTTTGTTTGTCTTAAATGAAAATATCAGACGTTCAAGCTTGCTCTCAAGGAAGACATCATTTTTTTTCTGCATGTATTTATCAAGATTCCTTAGTATCCTCCTATACTTCTTTTCGATTAAACTGTCAGATTTCATTTCCAGCAGGGAGTGGTTAAATGGCACTCCATTTGGCTTAATATTGTGAACAACTGTGTCAGAGCATAAATGCATAAGATAACCGTATGCAAATGCCCTCTGCCTGTCTGTTTTTGAAGCTTTTAAAAGTTCCCAGGCAACATTCCAGTTGTGGGAGTTCTTCTCAAATCCCTGGAACCTCCTGCCAAGAATAATATCTGCACTTAAATTACCGTACAAAAAATCATTCCTGTATTTTTTCAGCATGCCGTATATTCCGGCCGGGATAAGTGCAGCTCCTATATCAAGTATCTGGTATCCCAAAAATACATGCGTTAAAGGACCCCATGCATCAGCAATTGATGGTATTAACAGAACTGTTATTACACTTAAAAATATAAACATAACCTCATTATTTTATGATATTTACTTCATTAAAATCCATAAAGACAAGTTTCCTTAGTCAAAACTGGACAGATTATTTCTTCTATATAATTCAGATAGCAATGCAGGTTAGTTAAATCAAGGAGGCATGAATTAAGAATGTAATGCTTTGAAGTCGATCAAATAATTTTCAGCTACAACTGATCAATTTTTTCATACATGCAGTCCATCAATGCATCTTCTCTTTTGCCGATAGCAAAAATTGACATCAATGTTATACCAAAAAATCCACCCACAATAAAGCCTATTAAAAAAATCACCGTTACCTGCCTAACCAAGATACAGTCTTGATAAGAGGTTAATTTTTAATGTAATAACATAAATCCCATTACTTATCCAATAAGAAATACTTATAAAATCTATAAGTTTCCTAAATCCTTCAGGTCGTTAGTCAAAGGTTAACTGTGAATATATTGATTTAAAAGAAATAATTGACAGGGACGTCAACTGCTTGCTATCAATATTTAGAGTTATACTTTATTGAATTTATTCTGTGCCTTTGAGATTCCCTGATTAATTAAAATCTGGATCGCATCAGCCGCATTATCTATAGTCTCCTCAATAACAACCTTCTCCCGCTTATTAAAAGAGCGAAGAACATATCTTTCGGCTGAAATCCTTGTTGAACGGCCAATACCGATTTTCAGTCTCAGGAAATCTTTTGAATTCAAACATTCTATTATAGACTGGATCCCATTGTGACCGCCGGAAGATCCTGACTTTCTTATCCTTAGAACACCGATATCAAGATCAAGATCATCATGCACTACAAGCAGGTTTTCAATTTCATCGAATTTAAATAATGCTTCTCTGACAGCTACACCGCTTCTGTTCATAAAAGTAAGAGGCTTTATAAGGATCGCCTTTTCATCCTCAATAAAGCCTTTTCCAAATATAAAATTTGCTGTCTTTTGTTTTAATGGAATAGAAAACCGGACTGCCAGTGCATTTATAACCATGAAGCCGACATTGTGCCTTGTATCAGCATATTTTTCATCAGGATTTCCAAGGCCAGCCACAAGCCACATGACAATAGTTTACTTTTCTTTTTCTTCTTGTTCCGGTTTCGACTGCTCCTCTTCCTCTTCCTTGCCTTTACCCTTTACGAGTTCTGGCTCTGCTGCCTCTTCCTCAGCAACTTCTTCAGGAACCTCTTCTTCAACCTTAGGTGCGCTGACTGTCAGTATAACTGCCTCAAGATCAGTTATTATTTTCACTCCCTCTGGTGGTGTAACATCACTCACATGAACAGAATGGCCTATTTCAATAGATTCTGCATCAAATTCTATTTTATCGGGAATCTGGGTGGGCAGGCATTCAATTTCGATCTCCCTGATGAGGTTTTGCAAAATACCACCCATTTTTACTCCTGCAGGCTCCTTTGTCATAAACAGCGGAACTGTGACGTTTACGACTCTTTCAAGCGAGACTTTAATAAAATCAACATGCAATAATTCATCAGTGACCGGATCAGTCTGATAATCCTTAACAAGGACAGGATGTTCCGCCTTCTTGCCTTTTTTATCCTTCATTTCGATAGTGATTAGTGCATGTTCTCCAACGCCTGATATTATAAGCTTTTCCATCTGCCTGCTCTGGACTTTTATAGGGGAAGACTCACTTTTTTCTCCATAAACAACAGCAGGCAATACCCCTTGCCTTCTCAAACTCCTGGCTCCACCTTTGCCCTTTTCGGTCCTTTGATCCGCTTTTACTAATATCTTCTCCATGTTCTTAAATTACCTCCGGTTTATTCCGAAAAAACGTTGTTCGTTATTCGTTATGTTGCTGATTATATGTTTTCAATTATCTCTGAAATCAGGACAGTTATTAAGCCCTATTCAAATAATGAGCTTACTGATGTCTCCTCATGTATACGTTGCATTGCATCTCCAAGCAACTCTGCTACAGAAAGCACCGTGAGCTTTTTGCATTTTTCAGTGTTTTTGTCCATCGGTATTGTATTCGTAACAATAACTTCTTCAAGAGCCGATTCATTTATCCTGTCCAGGGCCGGACCGGATAGAACGGCATGTGCGCACGCAGCTACTACACGTTTAGCACCTTTTTCCTTAATGGCCAAAGATGCATGAGTTATTGTACCCGCAGTGTCTATCATATCATCAAAGAGAATGGCATCTTTGTCATTTACATCGCCTATCACATTCATTACTTCGGAAACATTTGCCCTTTCTCTTCGTTTGTCGATAATAGCTAAAGAAGCATCAATTCTTTTTGCAAATGCCCTTGCCCTTTCAACACCCCCGGCATCTGGTGAAACAATTACCACGTCATTTTTATAATTTTTCTTTACATACTGCGCAAGCACAGGAGCAGCATAAAGATGATCAACAGGAATATTAAAAAATCCCTGTATCTGTCCTGCATGCAAATCAATTGTTAGTACCCTGTGAATTCCAACGGCAGACAGCAAATCAGCAACCAGCCTTGCAGAAATTGGCACCCTGGGCGCTACCTTCCTGTCCTGTCTCGCATATCCATAATAAGGCATAACAGCAGTAATTCTTCCGGCAGAAGCACGCTTTAGTGCATCGATCATTATAAGCAACTCCATAAGATTCCTGTTGATAGGCATGCAGGTGGACTGGACTACAAAGACATCCGAGCCTCTTACATTTTCATTAATCTGAACCATTATCTCGCCGTCACTGAACCGAGAAACTGTTGCATCGCCTACCGGTATATTCAACACCCCTGCAATTTCTTTAACTAATGTCCTGTTAGAGTTGCCTGTAAATAACTTCATTCCTTCCGGCATCATACCTCCTGATGTTAAAAGTTAACTGTCATGCAATATTTGACTGGCTGGGGCGGGAGGATTCGAACCCCCGAATGCATGGACCAAAACCATGTGACTTACCGCTTGTCGACGCCCCAATAAAAAATTAAAAACTCAAAAATTAAAATTCAGGAAATTATTTTATTAAATTTCCGATATTTTTGAATTTTTATTTTTGATCTTTAATCTTTTAAGGTCTGGACAACCGCTGTCCAGAAACCACTAAATGAATTAGAAACCTTTTCAGCCTCGCGTCTTGACTCAAACACTCCGTATACTGTAGGCCCACTGCCGCTCATTAAAGCAAAAACCGCTCCCCTGCTGCGCAATTTTTCCTTAATCTCGGCTATGACTGGGAATTCCTTAGCGGTAACTGACTCAAGATCATTATATACGGCATCAGACGATTTATCGAGATCAAAATTTTCAAAATTGCGGCAAAAATGCTCAATATTATTTACTTTTCCGGCTTTTTTTGTCAACTTCAAATCAAATTCCTTACCCTGCTCTTGATTGATTTCTTCTCGATCCCCGCTCATCAGATCCTCATCCTTAACAGGTGACAGATAAACAGAAAATCGACTGTATGCCCATGCAGTTGAGACCGAAACAGAGGGCTTAACCAGTAATAAATGCAGTTTCTTTCCTGTCTTTTGAGGAGATATCTTTTCACCCCTTCCATGCACTCTGGACAGAGGACCATGCAGAAAAAAAGGCACATCAGAGCCAAGCTGTTCAGCAACTTTAGACAGATCATCATTAGAACATCCCAGGGACCAGATTTCATTCAGTCCAATGAGCGCTGCTGCCGCATCACTGCTTCCTCCCCCAAGCCCTGCACCTACAGGTATTTTTTTATCCAGATATATTTTAATCCCTGCCTTAATTTTATATGCTTTTTTAAGAAAGACTGCAGCTTTATAGACAAGATTGTCCTTACAGAGAATCCGGGAATTGCTGTTTAGGATCAGATCATCCGACAGAGAAAATGTAAGCGAATCATATAGAGTTATCTTCTGAAGAAGGCTCTGAATTTCATGGTATCCGTCACTGCGCAGACCATAAATCTTTAGAAACCAGTTGATCTTTGCCGGGGTATTAATCGTAAGCATATTTGATATGTCATTTGATTTCTGACCTCTGATCACTTTGATATATCATTTATTTTCTTTTCTATTCTCTCTTTAAGTCCCTTTTCCTTTTTATGAAACTTAAGAGATTTTTCCCATGCATCAAGCGCATCCTCTCTCTTATTCATTTTCATATAAATATCACCCAGATGTTCAAAAACTACAGGATCGTCCTTTTCTATCTCAGATGCTTTTTTAACTTCCCGCAAGGCGTTTTCGTACATGCCTTTTTTAAAATAAACCCAACCGAGGCTGTCAATTATGTATCCCTGTTCAGGATCAAGAGCAATAGCCTTTTTGATTAAATCCAGTGCCTCATCAAGATTGACCCCCCTGTCTGCATAAGAGTATCCCAGATAATTTAGTGCCTGAACATTTTGGGGATTGATTTTCAACGTCTTTTTTAAATAAACATACATTTCATCAAACTGTTTCTTTTTTTCATATACCACAGCCAGGGTAAAATTAACTTCATCATTTTCAGGTTGAAGAACAAGTGCCCTTTTTAGTATATCTTCAGCCTTTTCATAATCAAGATTTTCCATGTACAGTCGACTCATATATAAAAATACATGCACATTTTCAGGCTGCAGGTCTAATAATATTTCAAACTGCTCTATAGCTTCATCATATCTCTTCATCACACCGAGAACCCTGCCCAGCAGGGATATTGCGCCTATATTATCAGGCTCTGCAGTAATAACTTTCCGGATTTCCCTTTCAGCTTCATCAAATTGATCATTGTCGATATACATATTGACAAGAGCCCCGATAACATTCATATTGTCAGGCTCCATACTGGCAACAGCAGAAAGCTGCTCTATGACCTTGTCAATCGATCCCCTTTTAAGATAAAGACCGGTAACCCTTTTCCGCGCATCTGTATTGTGCTGGTTTAACTCGATAGACTTCTCATAATTCAAAATAGCACTGTCCTGATTCCCGATAGACTCATAGGCAACACCAAGCCAGTAGAATCCATCCCACAGAGACGGATGAATTTCAACAGCCTTTTTAATCTCTTCGATAGCCTTTGTGAATTCTTTTACTTCAACATAAATTTTCCCGAGGTAATATCTTGCCATCATATTGTACGGTTCCAGGACGATAGCTCTCTTCAAAGTTTCGATAGCTTTATCCATTTTTGAATCGAGTGTATAGAGATATGAAAGATGCAGGTAAACCGGAATGTTTTCAGGAGTAATTTTTAACATACGTTTATATATATCGATTGCCTTAGGGTAGTTCTTTACATCAGTATACAGTTTGGCAAGTAATGATAATACAGGTTCATAATCCGCAAACTCATCCGCCACATTCTCGGCAGTCTGAATTGCATCCTCTATTTGATTTAATCTTACGTACACCTGACTGATCTCGATTCTTAAATATGCTGAACCAGGATCCTCCTTCAGCGCGAGTTTCAGGTGTTTTAATTCTTCCTCCCAATTGTTCGACATACGAGCTTCAACCGCAAGAATATAGTGGAAATATGCTTTCTCCGGGATGTCGGATTTTGTTGCCTGGCGAGATACTGAGCATGATACCAGCAATAAAGACACAAGTAACAGGATAGTTTTTTTCAGCTTCAGATTCATGGAATTATTATGTCATAAAGGTGCAGTATTCACAATATCAACAACACGTAAGAACAAGCCGGTTGCTAAACTTCAATCTTTAATGCTAAATTTATTTTGATAAATTCTAAAACATGAAAAAACTCTTTAGTAAATTAGACAAGACGGGCATACTTGTTATTGGTGACCTTATGGTTGACCGGTATATATGGGGCAAGGTAAAGAGGATATCCCCTGAAGCCCCTGTTCCGGTCGTAGAGGTGACAGAGGAAAATCTGCTCCTTGGGGGCGCTGCCAATGTTGCGCATAACGTATTATCCCTCGGCGGCAAGGTGTTTATAGCTGGAACAACCGGCAGAGATGAAACAGGGAAAATATTGATAAACAAGCTGAATGAAACGGGGTTCGTCACAGACGGCATAGTTTTAGATGAAAAGAGACCAACAACCGTCAAGACCAGAGTTATTGCCCACAACCAGCAGGTCGTTCGATTCGACAGAGAAGAAAAGAGAGACATTTCCAGGTCAACTCTGTCGATGATAATTGAATATGCAAAGTCCTGCCTGCCCCAAATTAAAGGCATAATTGTATCGGATTACTGCAAGGGATTGATAACAAAGAAACTGATTAAAACACTTTTAAAACTTGCCGAACCCAGGATCTTTATCTCTGTTGATCCCAAGATCGGACACTTTGATTATTACAAGGGAGTTGACCTCTTGACCCCTAATATAAATGAGGCTTCTTTTGCCTCTGGTATCGATATAACAGATGAGAAAACGTTGGTCTCTGCAGGAAATATTCTGATGAAAAAACTGCAATGTACTTCATTAATTATAACAAAAGGAGATGAGGGGATGACCCTCTTTGAAAAAGGACGAAAGATTAGTCATATATCCACGTGCGCCCAGGAAGTATATGATGTCAGTGGTGCAGGCGATACGGTTATAGCAGCACTCACACTCTGCCGGGCAGCAGGTACACCACTGAAGGACTCTGCCATAATCGCTAATCTTGCAGCAGGAGTAGTCGTAGGGAAAATGGGCACCGCAGTAGCAACCCGCAAGGATGTGTTGAGACAATTGCGAATCTGTAAACCACCTGATTTAACAAAAATAAAAATTTAACAGTGAATAAGGTAATGTTATGAGACTTGCAGAAAGAACACAGGCAATCAAGCCTTCACCAACTCTCGCCATGAATGCCAGGGCAAAGGCTCTTAAGGCAGCAGGAGAAGATATTACAAACTTTGGAGTAGGAGAACCTGACTTTGACACTCCCGAAAACATTAAGGATGCCGCAATAAAGGCTATTAAGGATGGTTTTACTAAATACACCCCTGTCAGCGGTATAGATGATTTAAAAACCGCAATTATAGAGAAATTCAGGTCCGATAATAACCTCTCTTATGAAAAGGAAGAAATCCTTGTCTCGTGCGGTGCTAAACACAGTCTTTATAATATTGCAGAGGCACTTTTTGAAAATGGCGACGAGGTGATCATACCTTCACCATACTGGGTTACTTATCCTGACCAGATATTGTTAAACGATGCAACACCGGTTATTGTCGAGACAGATGAGAACAGTTCTTTCCAGATAGAACCGGACAGACTTATGAAGAGTTTATCTGATAAGACAAAGGCGATCGTACTAAACAGTCCGTCAAATCCTACAGGGCTTGCTTATGATAAGGAAATCCTTGAGAAAATAGCAGCAATAGCGGTTGAACATAATTTATATATAATCTCTGATGAAATTTATGAAAAACTGGTCTATGATGGATTCAGGCATATCAGCATAGCCTCTCTCGGTGCAGAGATAAAGCAGAGGACTGTAGTTGTAAACGGATTATCAAAATCGCACTCAATGACGGGCTGGAGGATCGGATTTACCGGAGGCCCTAAAGACATTACCAAAGCAATGACAAATATTCAGAGTCAATCCACCTCAAACCCTACATCAATAGCCCAGAAAGCGGCAGTTGAAGCCCTCACAGGCCCTCAGGATTTTCTGCCCGGCATGATGACCGAATTCGATAAAAGAAGGAAATATATGGTTAAAAGGTTAAACAATATGGATGGTGTAACATGCAAGACCCCGGTAGGGGCATTTTATGCCTTTCCGAATATATCCGCACATTTCGGGAAAAAGTTCAATAACTATTCAATAAACAACTCCGTTGAACTCTCAACATACTTTCTTGAGCAGGCCAAAGTAGCAATGGTCCCCGGTTCGGCATTTGGTGACGACAGATATATCAGGCTCTCATATGCCACTTCCATGGATAATATCAAAAAGGGACTTGACCGTATCGAAGAATCTCTTTCAAAATTACAATAGGCCCGACTCTCTATCAGTCCTTAACAAACTCGTTTTAGTTAAATATCCAAGCTCAAGCAACTACAAGCAACTATATGTTTTATAGAAAAAAGACCGTAGAATGAGGTATCATACTAACATTATCTAATCTGAATAAAGGTGATACAGTGGTAAAACAGATGAAAATAGAAGGATTGTTGTTTGACCCAAGAAGTAATATGTACATTCTTCTTCTTAAGGAAATCGAGGGTGGAAATACACTGCCTATATGGATAGGGAAACCTGAGGCGGACTCTATCGCACTCGCACTCGGGAAAATTGTTACCCCGCGTCCCCTGACACACGATCTTATAAAGAATGTCGTGCATGGCACGAAAATGAAAGTGACAAAAGTGATAATAACAGAAATAGTTGACAACACTTATTATGCAGGAATTTATATAGATAAAGGCGACGGATCAGAAACCCCTATCGACTCAAGACCCAGTGATGCAATAGCGGTTGCGATAAGGATTAATGCCCCGATTTTTGTGGATGAAAGCGTTATAGAACACAAGAATAACGATGAGCTTGAGGAATGGTTGGAAAAACTTAAACCTGAAGATTTTGGAAATATGATGTAGCCAGCATTATAAACGAAGTGCTGACAAAAACAGAAGGCATAGTCCTTAAATCACAAAAATACGGTGAAGCCGACCTTATAGTTACCTACCTCACCGCTGATAAAGGAATAATAAAGGCGTTCGCCAAAAGTCCAAGAAAGACAAAGAGCAGATTCGGAAGTAGTCTGGAGCCTCTTACTCATTCACAGATATCTTTGTGGGGAAAAGAGCAGTCTGCAATACCTAAAATCACCCAGTCTGATATTATCAATTCATTCCATCAGGTCAGAGAGAATTATCAGAATTTTATTAATGTTTCAAAACTTATTGAAATAATAATTTCATTGACTCCGGCAACTATACCTAATAAACGCTTATTCTCATTTTTCCTTAATACACTTGATATCATAAGATCATCAGATCATGAATCAGCAGGTTCACTGCACATTATCACTCAAATCAGGCTGCTTGCTATGATAGGGTATGCCCCCAGGTTAAACAACTGCGGCAGGTGCGGCAGTAAAAGTCTGGATTTCTACCCTGATTCAGGAACAACTCTCTGTAAGAAATGTGCAGTAAGTCCTTCAGAGGGAGGAAAGCCTTTCATCCGGATTGATAACAAGGTTATTCATTTTTATTCACATACAATTAAATGGCCAATTAACATTTCAAATCGCCTCAAACCGAATAACGAAACTCTCTCAGACCTTTCGGTCATAATTGACAGGCATCTAAACTACCTGCTCTCTAAGAAATTACATTCATCAGAATTCCCTGTTGGTGCATCCAGTCATTTTTAAGAGCAATTTATAGTGAGGAACTAAACAAATAAAAAAGGAGTTGATCGAAAATGTGTGAAGCCAATGCATATATCGAAACAGACGGCGGTGAAGAGCTTTACCTCGAAAATGTGGACATACTGAAACCCGAAGGAGGAAAGATATTAATGAAAAACCTCTTTGGCGAGCAAAAGTTATTCGAAGGTTCTATAAAAGAGATTTCCCTCATTAAACGCAAGATCATTCTGAAAAAATAAAGGGCAGGAGTCAGACATATGACTGATTAAGACTCCTGATTTAACCATGAGGTTCATGCGAATCATTATTCAGGGGCCATGCCATGCCTTTCATAACATGGCCATTGATGAAGCCATATCTGAGGCTGTACGGAGGAAACTCTCACCTTCCACTCTGAGATTGTACGAATGGGACAGACCATCCATAAGTATAGGTTACTTCCAGAAGACATCAGATATTGATACCCGGTATTGCTCAAAAATGGGTTATCCTCTCGTCAGGAGACTGACCGGGGGAAGGGCTATTCTGCACGATGCTGAACTTACATACAATCTATCCTCATTATTTAATACATGCCTTTTTAATAACAGCCTGATAAAAACCTACACTGTCATAAGTAATGCTCTGTTACGAGGATTGAAGCAGAACGGAATCGATGCGCAGATGTCTGCGAGAAAAAAACATAACTCATGCAATAAAAATCCCGCATGTTTTAAATCAATGTCATACGGTGAAATAAAAGTAAACGGAAAAAAGATCATAGGCAGTGCACAAAAACGTTATATAGATGGATTTTTACAGCATGGATCAATCCTCATGAGTTTCAACGCGAAGAAAATGCATGACGTTTTGAAGTGTAATGATGACGCTGACTTCAGTGACATAGGGGCCATTACAGAATACTCCCCTGATTTATCCCTAAGTCAGTTAATATTTTCACTCAAAGAAGCATTCGAAAAAGAGCTTGGCATAAAATTTGTTTCGGACAACCTATCAAAATTTGAATTGAACCTTGCGAAGGAGCTTGAGCACAACAAATACTCTACTGAAAAGTGGAATTTTGTACGCTGAAGAAACTACATCTTAAATTTCATATCCCTTGTCATAGACAGGGTAATCAGTTTTTTTCACATAGTACACCGTCAGGGAACTCCACATGATAAGCGCAAGATAACTATGGAAAAATGCATTTATTACATAAAAGAAAACATCAAGAAAAGGTGACATTAATGGCACTAACCTGACTGGAATCTGAAATCCGTAAAAGATAAGACTCATAAAAATCATGCCCGCCAACAGTACAAGGTAAAATAAAATCGCATGCGGCTTCTGCCCCAGAAATTCAAACGTCTTCTTTGCAGAATCAACTGCACCTTTTCCCTCTATAATCGAAATAACAATCGAATATATCGCAAATACAATAGCAACCAGAAAAATAATTATAGCTATTATTGATATGAAAATAGCCATAAATGAATTTATGAATGTCTCAAATATACTCTCGGCTCCAAATCCCGAGTGAATAACAGCGACAACTATACCACCCATAATTGTTAGCAAGATCAATGCAGTAATAATTACAAAAGACACCAGTGATAGCAGCCATAACAGTCTTGAAAAGTTCCTGTTAGCCTCCCGGAGAAATAAGGCAAGACTAAACCTGTAGCGACTGTTTACAACAGAATTTTTAAGTGTACCGAGTGTGCCTCCCAGGGCATATAAAAACAGACTGGATGAAAACATCAGATAAACAATCAGCGACACTATAAAAAGAGCGGCCAGTCCGATATATTTTGACGTTATCTCAAATGGATTATCGATAAAATCGGGCAGCAAGTCCCCCGCATTTGCAAAGTCAAAACCCAGGTATGTTATAGCAACTACCAGGGGAACACCAAGAAAAATGAAAAGCGCGGTAAGGTTAATGACCGCAACAGCTATTCGAACCAATATAAGCTGCAAATTCCTGTTTGTAAGTTTGATACCTTCCCTGATACACTCGATTATCATAGGTGTTATTTTAGAAATGCTTAAATTCAAAAGTCAAACAGACCCTTTCAATAACGCATTTTTGTTTTTGTTGTCTTGAAAAACCCTATGTCTTACTATAAAATCTTCCAGATGAGCGTACTTCAGGAAATTTTAAAAAATAAAAGGCGAGAGCTGGAAGCTTCAAAAAGTAGCATCCCCCTGGCCGAGTTAAGGGCAAGAGCAAGGGACATCGAGACGACCAGGTCATTCAACCATGCAATAAAACGTAGTAACGGACCAGTTAACCTGATTGCTGAACTTAAAAAGGCCTCACCCTCACAGGGGTTAATCAGGGCAGACTTCAATCTGCCTGAAATAATGTCTGTCTTCAATGCCAGAGAGGTTTCTGCAATCTCGGTTCTCACCGAAAGTCAATTTTTTGGAGGCAGCCTCGCATTACTGCGTGAAACAAGAGAAAAGACAGAAAAACCTCTGCTCAGAAAAGACTTTATATTTGATGAGTATCAGGTATTCGAGGCAAGGGCAAATAACGCAGATGCTATTTTGTTGATAACCGCTGCCCTTGAAAAGGCTCAGTTAAGCGATTTATACGGCCTGGCAAAAGAAATATCCCTTGACTGCCTTGTGGAGGTTCATAACTGGAAGGAACTTGACTCAGCTCTCTATTGCGGCGTCGACATTTTAGGCGTTAACAACAGAAATCTGTCGACACTGGATATCAGTCTGAATATAACTTTTGATCTGTTGAAAGAAATACCGGAAGAGAAAATTGTTGTAAGTGAAAGCGGAATCAATACAAGAACAGACGTTGAGTCGATAGAATCGACAAGGATTGACGCAATACTTGTGGGCACCGCAATAATGAAAGAAGAGGACATAGGGGCAAAGATCGATGAACTGATGGGACATCCTTAATAATCCGGATTTAAAAACCTGTTTAATCAAGTATAATGAAAATGCAGTCATGAAAAAATCAATAGAAAAAGCAGGCGTACTTATAGAATCCCTGCCGTACATAAGAAAGTTTTCAGGAAAGACTTTTGTAATTAAATATGGC
>CAYPIT010000039.1:0-14597 GCA_964410825.1 uncultured Nitrospiraceae bacterium | reverse complement strand
TCCATGTTTGAGAGTTTATCGTTCATATATAAAAAGATTTTCATCAGAATGGTGTAGGGAACATGATGCCAAAAATAGCAAGAGCAGTAGCCGTGTGATATCCACATCATGTTGTTCAAAGAGGAAACAATAAAGACAATGTCTTTTTCGATAAAAAAGACTATCACCAATATTTATCATTATTAAAGAAATATTCTGATAAATGGGCCTCGCCTATCCTTGCTTACTGCTTGATGAATAATCACGTCCATTTGTTGACGCGGCCATTAGAAGATGTATCTTTGTTCAAGATGATGCAGGGATTGACGTTATGCTACACGCAATATGTCAATAGAAAGTATAAGAGAACAGGCAGGCTATGGGAAAGCAGGTATCATTCCTGCATAGTTGACAACGAAAAATATCTCTGGGCGGTTGCCAGATATATCGAGCAAAATCCTGTACGAGCAAAAATGGTGAATAAAGTTGACGACTTTCCTCATTCCAGCGCACGAGCACACCTGAACGGGAAGAAAGATGAGATCTTGGGGGAAGAAATATTTGATGATGGGCAGAGAGCCGATTATGATATGTTCATAAGGTCCAGTGTTGTCCAGGAGGAAATGCAAGAGATACGATATTTCACAAGAACAGGAAGGCCATTAGGAAGTGAAGAATTTATCAGCAATATTGAAAGAAAATTACAGAGAATGTTAACTGTGCAACAACCTGGCAGACCCAAGAAAGTCTAAATATGGGATGTGTCCCTATTTTTTAAGCGGCTGATAGCACGTCTTCTGTTTGTAAAGGTGTTGCATCTGAACTGAATAAACCAATTAAATGGACATGGAATGGTCCAAGTCCTTACAAATTGCCCTGTGATTATATTGATTTGGCTAAATGAAAATATTATCTAATCATATTTGCTTACTATGGGTCACTATATGGAATATTTAAAAATATTGGATGACATAGCTAAATCTCTATCTGGATTCTTAATACCGTTGATTGCTATCACCACAGCATATATAGCCTACCAGCAATATCGGATTAACAAAACTAAACTTAAGTTTCGCCCTGTATGATAAACGATTTAAAGTCTATTATGCTCTCATGGGTTTAATATCTCACGTTATTCAAACAGGCACTTCATCTAAAAAAGCAACTGATAAATTTATGTTGGAAATATATGAAAGCAAATTTATGTTTGATAATGATGTATATGAGTATTTGAATAGCATTCTTAAAAAAGCCAAAGAACTTCGCTATAAGGACCAAAAAATAGATGGTCATTGTTCTCGGGAAGAAAAGGAAAAACTATTAAACGAAAAAGATGCTATTTTTGATTGGTTTGTAGACCAAATGAAGGAATCCCAGACTTTGTTTTCAAAATATTTTAAAAAATAGGGACACATCCCATATTTACCCTGCGATAATAAAATTGTTACTGAAAAATATGGGATGTGTCCCTATTTTATCCAAGCTCTGTGGCGTTGGTTATCTGATCAAAGAACTGTGTAACTTTATTTTTTTTGTCCGACTCCATATGTGCCATTGCCGTACGCGGATGCTGGTTCAGGGTGCCGGTTACCATATAAGGAATGTAGTACCCCCAATTGATCTTTTCCTGCCATGGAAGTATCTCAGCTTCAATCGCATTAATAAGAGGCCGAACTTTAAATTTCGGATTTTTCAGAAATGAAATAAGAAGTTCCAGACAGCAGTTGCCAGCTCCGCGTCCGATGCCATACAAACTGGCATCAAGGTAATTGATACCGGCAATGATCGCAGATATTGTATTTGCAAATGCCAGCTGCTGATTGTTGTGGCAATGGATTCCAATAGTTTTGCCAGGCAGGTGCTCCATGTATTTTTTTGCAAGCATCTCTATATCCTCTGAATAGAAAGCACCGAAACTGTCCACTACGTAAATTATCGGCACTCTGCTTTTAGAGAGATCGTCGAGTGCTTCATCCAGCTCCCGAAGTCCCACGGTCGAGACCGCCATAAGATTTATGGTTGTCTCATACCCCTTCTCAATGCAATGGTGCGCAAGTTCTATGCCGGCATCGATCTGATGTGCATAACAGGCAACCCGTATCATGTCCAGGGAACTCTCGGATTTCTGCGGGATATCATCATACTCTATCCGTCCGATGTCAGCCATTGCAGAAAGCTTAATCCTTTTTTCAGTTTCACCAATAATGCGCTTTATATCCTCCTCAGCACAAAATTTCCACGGCCCCATTTCATCACGCGAAAAAGCGGATTCCGAACTGAAATAACCGATCTCCATATAATCTATTCCCGCTTCCATTAAAGCCGTATACACTTTACAGACAAAGGCATCATCAAATTGCCACTTATTCATTAAACCGCCATCACGTACTGTGCAGTCGATAACTTTGATTTCTGGTCTGAACATTTTCTATCTCCTTAAAAAATAGGAAGTTTTACGAAGCGTTTATATTATAAATTATTTTCCCCTGTCTGGGCAAAGAGAAATAAATTTTTTTACATTCTCTCCAATTTGCTTTAGATTATTTCAGGTCGCAGGTTAATTCCATTGAAAGATAACATAAATGCTATGAGCTTGCAAGATAACTCTTTGCAAGAATACCTCTACTTAACGGCCCCTGCCGAAAGCCCTCTCACAATACGTTTTTGAAACAGAAATACGAGAACAACAAGAGGGACTGTTGCGATAGTAGAAGCAGCAGCTATTTCTCCCCATGGAAGTGTATACTGTCCCTGAAATAATGCTATGCCAACAGGAAGAGTTTGAAATCCCTGCTGTGTCATAATCAAAAGCGCAAAGAAAAATTCATTCCATGCATAAATAAATACAAGGATAGCAGCAGTGAAAACTCCCGGAGCTGCAAGCGGTACCATGATTTTAAAAAGCGTTTGAAAATGACCGCACCCGTCAATCCTCGATGCGTCTTCCAGTTCCTGGGGAAGATCTTTGAAAAAACTGGCCATTATCCATACGCCAAGCGGCAGCGAAAGTGTAATGTAGGGGATTACAATCCCCTGATAACTGTTTAACCAGCCAACCTTCTGTAATATTGTCCAGACAGGGCCTGCTATGGATATCTGGGGGAACATAGAGACAATTAGCAAACTGCCCATAATAACTCCCCTGAATTTAATCCTGAGACGTGCCAATGCATATCCGGCAAAGACTGAAATTAGAATAGTTAATGCAGTTGTCAAGCCAGCCACTATAACACTGTTCTTGACATAGTGAAGAAGATCGTATTCTTTCACAGCCGATTGATATGAATAAAGAGTGCCCGAAGGAATAAGAACAGGCGGTACAGCCGTTACTTCGAGAGGCGTTTTCAGAGAAGTATCAACAAACCAGAGAAATGGCAGAAGGCTCAGAATAACTATCGCACATGTTGTTATAAAAAATAATATTCTGTTCATGTGCAAACACAAACCTTATCAATCATTTTTTGCATGAACTCATCCCTTGTCCTGAAGCAGACGGCTTCCGATTACTCTTATATATATTATGGATATCATAAAGGTTATAAAGAAGACCATAACCGAGATTGTAGAACCATAGCCCATGATACCTTCTGTAAAAATCTTCTTGTAACCATAAAACTGAAGGACATTTGTCGAGTCAGCAGGACCACCCTGTGTCATTACAAAAACAAGGTCAAATACTCTAAAGGCATCCATCGTTCTGAACAGGAGCGCGATAAGTAAGGCAGGTTTTATCAGTGGCAAGGTGATTTTCCTGAATTGCTGCCATTGCGAGGCCCCGTCAATTCTTGCAGCCTCATAAAGCTCTTCAGGAATCAGCTGAAGTCCTGCCAGAATAAGGAGTCCTGCAAACGAAGATGTTTTCCATACATCAGCAATGACTATTGCAGCAAATGCTGCTGTCGGATCAGCAAGCCATGCTATATATGAAGATGTGGCCGACCCATATAAGAGAAAGTTCAGAAGCCCGTACTTGTCGTTAAAGATAAACCGCCACATTTGTGACGACACAACTGTAGGAATAGCCCATGGCACAAGAATTGCAGCCCTTACCATTCCCCTTGCCGGGAAACGCCGGTTTATAATTAGAGCAATTATAAGACCGAAAAGTATTTCAAAAAAAGTTGATGTAAACACAAAGATGAATGTATTGATTAGCGAGTGCAGAGCGATCTCGTCGTTAAACAGCTCTCCATAATTTGCAAAACCAACAAAAGACTTCCCCAATCCAGGTAGCCCCAGAATAATCTTGTGAAGGCTGAGATAAAATGAATAGCAAATCGGATAAAACGCAAAAATCAGGACGAACAGAAAGCATGGCATCAGAAGGGATATAGCGAATATTTTTTCACGTGTACTGGGAAACGTGTTCATTGTCCCATCGCGATAATCTTCTCTATCTCTGCTGAAGCAGCCTTTGCCTCCTTTTCAACATCTGCCGAAGGGACAGATATAGCCTTACTGAAATAACGTTGCAGAATATTGGATACAGCCGGATACAAAGGCGTTCCCGGACGAGGATGTGCTGTTAAGAACACATCTTTCATATCAGCAAAATGCGGATAAGATTGCATGATATCCGGATCTTTATAGAGCACTTTGCGTGTAGGAGCCCTGCCGGCTTTTAGTGCGAGCAGTTTCTGAATTTTATCGCTTGTCAAAAATTGAACAAATACCCATGCTGCCTCTTTATTTTTAGAATAACTGCTGATACCAACCTGCCATCCTCCAAGAGTGGAATAACTATTACCGCCTTCAAAATGAGGAAGTTTTGTTATACCCACTTTGCCAGCGATTTTAGAACGTTTCGGATCGTTTGACACTTCCCAGGCATATGGCCAGTTTCTATGAAATACAGCCATTCCCTGTATAAAGAGGTCAAGGGATTCAGGCTCCTGATAAGTGAGCACTCCGACAGGGGCTACTTTCCCGATAATCTGATTTCTGACAAACTTGACAGCCTCGATTGCAGGCTTTTCAGCAAGTCCGGATTTTCCTGATTCCGGATCAAGAATTCTCCCGCCATTGCTTAGTATATATTCCATCATGTCACAGACCAGTCCTTCGTACTGTTTGAACTGTCCAGAAAATCCGTTTAAATGCACATTGTTCAATCTTGATTCTTCAGATGTTATCCATTCCGCCTGTATCACCATGTCCTGCCATGTTCTCGGAGGAGGGAGTCTGTATTTATCAAGCAGGTCTTTACGATAGTAGAGGATTCCGCTGTCGATAAAAAGAGGAACACCGAATATACTGTCCTCAAAAGTGTTTGCAAGGATAGTACCACTCAGAAATTTTCCCTGTTCAGAAACCGGGAACATTTCATCAACAGGCATCGCCCAACCTGCGGCTGCAAATTCAGGAGGCCAAACAACATCCATCAGGAAGACATCAATATCCTCACTCCTGTTCTTCAGCTTTTGAGTTAACAAATCATGGAATGCTGTGGATGAATGAGGGCCAACTTCTCTTTTAACTACAATGTCAGGATGTTCATCTTTGAATATCGCAAGGATTTCTTCCCATACCTTGGGGATATTTGGCTTCCAGGTTATAAAATGAATTACTGTTTTCCCTTTTTCTTCCGTTTTTGTACATCCGGAAATAACCAGGAAAATAATAATGAAAAATAAAAGCAGAAAGACAGAAACTGATTCTAATCGATTATTCATGGCTCTCCCCTTTTTATTCAATTAGTTACCCTTATAAACTGTAATGCATCTAAATGCACCTCTTAAATAACATACTAAAACTCTTTAAGAGAGTAAACCTTTTTATTTATGAAGAATTATAAAGGAACCTCTGCTTTACAGCCACTTTTTTAATGTGATAGGATTAAGATTGCCCGTTAACAATACATTATATTAATTATCCTGTTATGAGACACATAATATGAAAACCGCTATTGGAATAGATATCGGCGGAACAAACACAAAAATTGTTCTTGCCTCAGAAAACGGCAATGTGTTAATCGGCAAACAGATTCCAACTCCTGCTTTATCAGAGCAGAGCCCAGAAAACATAGATGATTTGCTGGTAAACAACCTGAAGGATTTGCTAAATGATGAATCTGCAAAAGCAAAGCTATCTGAATCAGGCGGTTCATCCGATATAGCCGGAATAGGCATCGGGGTCGCAGGAATCATAGATAGAAAAAGCGGGATGGTCCTGCAGTCTCCAAATATTCCAGCATTGAACGGGATTAAATTAAGGGAGAAATTCAAAAAGGAGTTTTCGATGCCCGTAGTGCTTGAAAACGACGCTAATATTTACGCTTATGGAGAAAAATGGGTTGGTACAGGGAAAGATTTTGAAAATTTTGTACTCCTTACTTTAGGAACAGGCCTCGGAGGGGGATTAATATATAACGGTGATTTATACGAAGGACCGGTAGAAATCGGGCATATGACAATTGTTCCCAGCGGACGATACTGTACATGCGGCAGCTATGGCTGTCTCGAATCATATTCATCAGGCAGGGCAGTTGTTGACAGGGCAACATCCTTACTTGAAAAAGGTGCAGACAGTATGCTGGCAAAATGCTGTGACGGTAACTTCTATAAAATAACACCGCAGGTGGTTTATGAAACAGCCCTTGAAGGGGACAACCTTAGCAGGGAAGTCTTTAGAGAAGCAGGGCAGTTTCTCGGGATTGCTACAGCTAACCTTATCAATATCTTCAGCCTTGATGCTGTCATTATTGGAGGCGGATTGATCGGTGCATGGGATCTCTTTATTGATAAATTAAAAACAGAGGTATCAAGAAGGGCATTCAAGTCACTCTCTGTAAATGTGAAAATACTCAAAAGTGCTCTGACAAAGGACGCCGGCTCGATTGGCGCTGCAGGATTCCTCCTAAAAAAACTTGCCCGCAATCAGGCTGATAGATAAACACATGCCTGAAAGCAACATCAGAAACTTTTCAATTATCGCTCACATAGACCATGGCAAATCAACTGTTGCGGACCGCATTCTTGAACTTACAGGAGCTCTTTCCGAGCGGGAAATGACCAAGCAGGTGCTTGATACGATGGATCTGGAACAGGAGCGGGGTATTACAATTAAGGCACATTCCGTAAGGCTTAACTTCAGAGCCTCTGATAACAAGAATTATATCTTAAACCTGATCGATACACCCGGGCATGTTGATTTTTCATATGAAGTTTCACGCAGTCTTGCCTCTTGCGAAGGAGCTCTGCTTGTCGTGGACGCATCACAGGGAGTAGAAGCACAGACACTTGCCAATACATATCTGGCGGTTGAGCATAACCTTGAAATAGTTCCTGTTATAAACAAAATTGATCTTCCAAATGCCGAACCAGAGCGTATTAGAAAACAGATTGAAGATTCGGTAGGAATTGACTGCAGTGATATTATTCTGACCTCTGCCAAAGAAGGCACAGGAATAGAAGAAGTGCTGGAGGAGATTGTAAGGAAAGTACCTCCACCTGGAGGCAACCGGAAATTACCACTTAAAGCCCTTGTCTTTGATTCATGGTTTGACAATTATCAAGGAGTTATCGTCCTGGTAAGGCTTTTTGACGGGGAAATAAAGAAAGGATCAAAAATTCTATTTATGGCCTCTAATAACTCATATGAGGTACAGGAAGTGGGAGTATTTACCCCGAATAAAGAGACAGCAAGCAAGCTGAGGGCCGGAGAGGTAGGTTATATAATCGCAGGGATAAGGAGTGTAGCGGATACGAAAGTCGGCGACACGATTACCGACGCTGAAACCCCTACATCAGAGCCATGTCCCGGTTATAAAGATATAAAGCCTATGGTGTTTAGCGGCCTATATACAACAGAAACAAATCAGTATCAGGATCTTAAAGACGCTCTCGAAAAACTCAGGCTGAATGATTCATCTTTTAACTTTGAACCCGAAACATCTACGGCCCTTGGATTTGGTTTCCGATGTGGTTTTCTCGGCCTTTTGCATATGGAAATTATCAGGGAAAGACTCGAAAGGGAATTCAAGCTTACCCTCATTAATACAGCTCCCACAGTAGTATATAAAATTATAAAGTCTGATGGAGACATTGTATATATTGATAGTCCATCCAAACTTCCCAAAAAGCATGAACATATTGAGGAGCCTTTTGTTATAACAACGATTTTTGTGCCATCGAGATACGTCGGTCAGATCTTTGAATTATGCCAGGAAAGACGTGGAATGCAGAAAGATTTTTCTTATATAGGAAAAGATCGGATAATGGTCACCTATGAATTCCCTTTAAACGAGATTTTGTGGGACTTTTATGATAAACTAAAATCTTTATCAAGTGGCTATGCATCGATGGACTATGAATTTCTTGGGTACAAAGAGTCTCGCCTCATCAAACTTGATATCCTGTTAAACAGTGAGCCCGTTGATGCGCTATCACTCATTGTTCACAAAGACAGGGCTTATTATAGAGGAAAACAGATCGCTGAAAAATTGCGCGAAGTAATTCCCCGACAACTCTTTGAAGTCGTAATTCAGGCAGCTGTGGGAAGCAAGATCATCGCAAGGGAAACCATAAAGGCGATAAGGAAAAATGTGTTGGCTAAATGCTATGGAGGCGATGTAACGCGGAAGAGGAAACTGATCGAAAGGCAGAAAGAGGGAAAGCGAAGAATGAAACAGGTTGGCAGAGTCGAAGTTCCACAAGAAGCCTTCCTTGCCGTACTAAAAGCAAAATAATATAGGAAAAACCAAATTGGCAAAAAAGAAAAAAACCAATAAGTCTAAATTCAGAGAGTATACAGAAGCTATTGTTATAGCAGTCGTACTTGCACTTGTAATCCGCGCATTTGTAGTGCAGGCATTCAAGATACCCTCAGGCTCTATGATACCTACCCTGCAGATTGGCGACCATATTCTGGTAAACAAATTCCTCTACGGTACCAGGATACCCCTTACGGACAGCAGGTTTTTGATATTCAGGCCTCCCAAAAGGGGTGATATTATTGTCTTCTCATTCCCCAAGAATAAGGAAATGGAAGAATGCACAGGTTTTTTAAAAAATATTTCAAAGAGGTTTGGAAGTGCATTCAGCAGTGGAAACCCCTTTTATCTGTTTAAAGATGAATGCAGAGATTTTATCAAGAGAGTAGTTGGGGTAGGAGGAGATAAAATCGAAATAAAAAACAAGCTGGTGTTTGTTAATGATGTGCCTCTTTCCGAAGAATATATTATACATAGGGACACGTCAGTTGATTCTTCTCAGAGGGACAATTTCGGGCCTTTTACCGTTCCCCGTAACACTTTTTTTGTAATGGGAGACAACAGGGATCAAAGCTATGACAGCCGGTTCTGGGGTATTGTTGATATGCAGGAAATTAAGGGCAGGGCATTTATTATGTACTGGTCGTGGAACAGTAACGGCAGTCTGCTAAGTAAAGTCAGATGGAACAGGATCGGGAAACTGCTACATTAAAGCAAATCGCATGCATCAGTTAAGCAATATCTGCATTGTCCGGGCTAATATAGGCTTCTATTCGGTATAGATTATGTTTACAGGGCTTGTTGAAACAAAAGGAACTGTTTCTTCTGTTATTAATACAGGAAACGGGATCAGGTTGTCTGTCAAGCAGCAAGCTGATTTTGATCTGCAATTAGGCGAAAGCGTCTCGGTCAATGGAATCTGCCTGACCGTTGTAAAGCAAAACGGGGGAATTTCCTTTGACATATCTCCCGAGACTCTTAAAAGCACAAATATCGGGGAATTAAAAGTCGGAGACAAAGTGAACCTGGAAAGGTCCCTGAAATTGTCCGACCGCCTGGGGGGTCACCTTGTAACCGGACATGTTGACGGTACAGGAACTATTAGAGATAAAAGATTATCTGGAGAATATACATTTTATACTTTTGACTCTTCAGAGGAAATATTAAAATACATAGTTCAGAAAGGTTCTATCGCAGTTGACGGGATAAGCCTGACAGTTATAGATCTTGACAACAGGTACTTCAGCGTAGCTATCATACCACATACTCTGACAGCTACAAACATCGGGGATAAGGGTATTGGAGACAGGGTCAATCTTGAGGTAGACATAATAGGGAAATATGTTGAAAAATTTGTGGCCGGTAAAGACTCTGCTACCGGCCTTGTTAAGATGCTTAAAGAAAAAGGGTTCGTAAATGAATAAAAAAGCTGAAAAGACCTCCAAAACAAAAAAGTCCTGGAAATTTCATACGATCGAGGAAGCTGTTGAAGATATAAGAGAAGGCAAGATAATAATACTTATTGATGATGAAGACAGGGAAAATGAAGGAGACCTGACAATAGCGGCTCAGAAAATTACCCCACAGGCTATAAACTTTATGGCCAGGTACGGGCGCGGACTTATTTGCCTTTCATTAACTCCTGAAAAGGTTGAAGAGCTCAAACTTCCTTTAATGGCCGAGCTCAATACATCCCGTTTCAGCACGCCATTTACTGTTTCGATTGAGGCCAGAAAAGGAGTTACCACAGGAATATCTGCACACGACAGGGCAAAAACTGTCAAAACCGCAATCAATCCCAAAGGTAAACCCGAAGACCTGGTCCGGCCTGGACATATTTTCCCTTTAAAAGCACAGCCGGGGGGTGTTCTTCAGCGTGCCGGACAGACAGAAGGATCCGTTGATCTTTCCCGGCTGGCCGGGCTTTATCCTGCAGGAGTTATCTGCGAGATAATGAATGACGACGGTACTATGGCAAGGGTCCCTCAACTCGCAAAGTTTGCCCGTAAACATGGCCTGAAGATGGTTACCATTAAAGACCTTATTCAATACAGAATGCAGAACGAATGTCTCGTCACAAAACTGGCTACTACAATACTGCCAACTAACTATGGCGGTGAATTTATGGCCACGGTCTTTGGAAACCAGGTTGATGATACGGTAAACATTGCGCTGGTTAAGGGCGATATATCGCCGGATGATGAAATCCTTGTCAGGGTGCATTCAGAATGCCTGACCGGTGATGTTTTTGGATCCAAGAGATGTGATTGCGGCGAGCAACTGCATAAAGCTATGTCGATGATAAGAAAAGCGGGTAAGGGTGTTATTCTTTATATGAGGCAGGAAGGAAGAGGCATCGGGCTGGCAAATAAGTTAAAGGCCTATGCGCTTCAGGATGAGGGAATGGATACTGTGGAGGCAAATGTTAAGCTCGGGTTCAAACCGGATTTAAGGGATTACGGAATCGGCGCTCAGATACTGGTAAGTCTTGGGGTGCGTAAGATGCGCCTAATGACCAATAATCCCAAAAAACTTGTCGGTCTCGAGGGTTATGGTTTGCGAATTGTTGAGAGGGTGCCCATAGAAGCTCATCCCCATGACAAGAATATCAAATATCTTTCCACAAAAAAGAAAAAGCTTGGACATATATTAAAAAAGGTTTAAAAAACTATAAATATACTATATAAATATGGGAGGTTGATATGAAAAAATTCGAGGGAGAACTTCAGGCAGAAGGACTGAAATTCGCCATAATTGTCAGCCGTTTCAATGATTTTATTACAAATAAACTTCTTGATGGCGCTGTTGATGCCCTATTAAGACACGGCTCTTCAGAAAAGTATATAGATGTTATAAAGGTACCGGGGTCTTTTGAGATTCCTCTTATCGCAAAAACTGTTGCAGAGAAAAAATCCTATGATGCGGTAATATGTCTTGGAACGATCATTCGAGGCGCAACGCCACATTTTGATTATGTTGCCGGAGAAGCAGCTAAGGGAATCGCAACCGCTTCAATGGAAACAGGAACACCTATAGCTTTTGGCGTTATTACTTCTGATAACATTGAACAGGCTGTTGAAAGGGCTGGTTCAAAAAGCGGCAATAAAGGCTGGGACGCGGCTATGGTTGCGATCGAAATGGCTCAGCTGTTAAAAAAATTATGAGTTCAGACTTCAGTCCCCGGATGAAGGATTTTATTATGTTTGATGTCTGTGCTCTTTGCACGCTGTTCTTT
Organism: uncultured Nitrospiraceae bacterium; assembly: GCA_964410825.1. Lineage (GTDB taxonomy): Bacteria > Nitrospirota > Thermodesulfovibrionia > UBA6902 > UBA6902 > CAZVHL01. The sequence goes on along the minus strand of CAYPIT010000039.1, from coordinate 2,673 downwards.
GTTGTATGAAAAGACGACGATCAAGAGAATATGCCCTCCAGGTTCTGTTTCAGCTTGACCTTACAGGAAATGAGTTAAACAACGATATGCTGAACGAATTCTGGCAAGGCATAGATGAAGGTAGCGATGTCAAGAAGTTTTCATTCGATATTATCAAAAATACACGCCAGAATATCAGTAAAATTGATGATACAATAAAGCAGGCTGCCGAGCACTGGGCACTCAACAGGATGGCGATTATTGACAGGAACATTCTTCGTGCTGCAACTTACGAGCTCCTTTTCCGTTCGGATATTCCCGCTTCAGTTGTCATAAACGAAGCTATAGAAATTGCCAAGAAATATTCCACGGAAGAATCAGCTCCATTCATAAATGGTATTCTGGATAAAATTGCTCATGCAACACCTGTATCAGGAGATAACGGCCACAAAGAATTAAAATGACATTGACCCATGCTTTCTTATGCGATCATTTCAGATGTTCATGCCAACCTTGAAGCCCTTCACGCAGTTCTGAAAAAAATCGAAAATGACAATATAGACAAGATTCTGTTCTTAGGAGACAGTGTTGGTTATGGACCCGATCCAAATGAATGTACAGACATACTGAAACAAAAAGCTGCATTTATGGTTGCAGGAAACCATGACCGGGCCGCAACAGGACAGATCGACACCACATATTTTAATCCTTACGCAAAAATCGCGATTGAATGGACAACTCGAGTATTGACTGAACAGGTCGTTGAGCAGATTCAAAGCATTCCTGTTACAGAAAGGCTGCTCGAAGACAATATTTTCCTTGTACATGCAACCCCTAAAGAGCCAGAAGAATGGCACTACCTGTCGTATGAGCATAATGCAAGTGAGAACTTTAAATATTTTGAAGAATCAATATGTTTTCTGGGTCACTCCCATATACCATTTATAATTGAACTTTCTCATGGACGGAAATTGGGTGTCCACTACACGCAAGTAGATGTCAGAGAGGGTAACAGGTATATTGTTAATGTTGGCAGTGTCGGACAGCCAAGAGACGGTAACCCTGATGCAACATATGTACTACTGAAAAATAAAATGATAAAAATTAAAAGAGTATCTTATGATATATTATTAATTCAGAAGAAAATGAGAAGAGCCGGTCTGCCTTTTTATCTTGTTGAAAGACTTTCGAAAGGCAGATAATAATAGGAGGATAATTTGATTCCACGCTACTCAAGACCTGAAATGGCTAACATCTGGGAGCCTGAAAATAAATTCCGCAAATGGCTGGATGTAGAAATTGCGGCATGTGAGGCATGGGCAAAACAGGGGGAAATTCCCCGGAACAGCCTGGCAACAATAAAAAAACGCGCCAATTTTAATATTAAAAGGATAGACAAAATAGAAAAAACCGTAAAGCATGATGTAATAGCATTTTTGACTTCTGTTGCTGAGCACGTGGGACCTGATGCACGGTTTATTCATAAAGGACTGACCTCTTCTGATATCCTTGACACAGCCCTTGCCTTGCAGATGAGAGAAGCAGTTGATATCATAATCAAAGATATCAAGGCATTAATGAAAGTTTTAAAAGCCAATGCTTTTAAATATAAGAATACCCTTCAGATGGGCCGGAGTCACGGTATTCATGCAGAGCCAACAACCTTTGGTTTGACTTTTGCGCTCTGGTATGAAGAAATGAAACGCAATCTCGTACGTATTACAGCGGCAAGAGAGACGATCAGCTACGGACAGTTATCCGGGCCTGTTGGAACATTTTCCAGTCTGTCACCGTCTATCGAAAAATATGCCTGCAAAAAGCTCGGCCTTAAACCTGCGGCCATAGCAACACAGATAATTCAGAGGGACAGGCATGCGGAATATATGAACACGCTTGCTTTGATTGCCGCATCAATAGAAAAAATGGCGGTTGAAATCAGGCACCTGCAGCGCACAGAGGTTCTTGAAGCAGAAGAACCATTCGAAAAGGGACAGAAAGGTTCATCCGCAATGCCTCATAAAAGAAATCCTGTGGGCAGCGAAAACCTCAGTGGACTCGCGAGAGTCGTTCGTTCAAATGCACTCGCTGCTATGGAAAATATTCCCTTATGGCATGAGCGTGATATCAGTCATTCATCCGTGGAAAGAATAATAATACCGGACAGCACCATACTGGTTGATTATATGCTTTTAAGACTTGCAGGCATCCTGAAAGGTCTTCAGGTCTACCCTGAAAAGATGAAAGAAAATATTAATAAAAGTTACGGCCTGTTCTTTTCGCAACGGGTTCTGCTAAAACTGACCGAAAAGGGGTTGAGCAGAGAAAACGCTTACCGCCTTGTACAGCAGAGAGCAATGCAGAGCTGGCAAAGCAGAAAACCATTTAAGGACCAGTTACAAAAAGAAAGGTTAATTAAAAAATATATATCACCTGAAGAATTAGACAGGCTTTTTGATATGAAGTTCTATACAAAACATGTGAACTATATATTTAAAAGGGTATTTAAGGAGAATTGAAGATTTTCTCAGCACCTGTCCTCGCTGTCCGGTACTCAATACGATTTATTTATATGTGAGCGCTTCATTTTAAATACTATTTAGCGTTTGGTTCAACATCTCGCATGGCTCAATCTATCAGAATTGTATCGGTTATCCAAAACCTCAATAATTGTGGAGTACATTTCAGATCTCTCAA
>CAYPIT010000038.1:0-14696 GCA_964410825.1 uncultured Nitrospiraceae bacterium | reverse complement strand
GTGAAGAAGAAGGCCGTGAAGAAAAAGGCCGTGAAGAAGAAGGCTGTGAAGAAAAAGGCTGTGAAGAAGAAGGCCGTGAAGAAAAAGGCTGTGAAGAAAAAGGCTGTGAAGAAAAAGGCCGCCTCCAGGGTGGCAAAGAAAACCTCCAGAAAAATAAGCAGAAAGTCATCCAGGAAAAAAAGATAAATTGCACCTGTCTCTGTTCTGTTAATCTTTTTTTATTCAAAAAATTATATATCATTACAGACATGGCTCAAAAAACTTATTTTCTTACGATGATTTTCGCCTTATAAGAGAATCGCTATTGCTGAATAATGGATAATAGAAGTCTGCATAAGGCATGGCCGATTCTAAAGAGACATGTTAAGGGGCTTGATCTGCCGTGGCTCGAAAATATGGTTAATAAGTCCCCGAAGAAGAGGGAGCCTTTCAGTGTGCTCATCTCATGCATACTGAGTCTGCGGACCCAGGACAGGACTACAGGAGAGGCTTCTGAAAGACTTTTTAAATTAGCCCCGGATCTTAAGGCAATGGCTGGACTTCCTGTCAGGAAAATCGAAAAAGCGATATATCCGGTCGGTTTTTACAGGATAAAGGCGGTGAGGATCAAAGAGCTGTGCAGGGTGCTCATCAGAGAGTATGACTCAAAAGTTCCTGAAGATCTGAATGAACTTCTGAAACTGAAAGGTGTTGGAAGGAAAACTGCAAACCTCGTTCTGACACTTGGATACAAAAAGCATGGAATTTGTGTTGACACTCATGTCCACAGGATTACCAACCGCTGGGGTTATGTTGATACGAAAACACCTGAACAGACAGAGTTTAAACTTAGAGTAAAGTTGCCTGCAAAGTACTGGATCGAGATAAACGGTTGCCTTGTGGCGTTTGGTCAGGGAATATGCAGGCCTGTTTCTCCGCTATGCAGCAAATGTAACATTAATGAATTCTGTGATAAAATCGGTGTTGAAAAGTTCAGATAATAAAATAACTGCCCTTGAATTCTTCAGGGTTTTTTGTTAAGTTTAGCCTGTCGGGAGGGAATAGTTGACTGATAATCGATTAAAATTATCAAAATTGCGAAATGCATTTGGACCGCAACTGTTCTATCTGTTATTTGTTCTGTTTTTTTCTGCATGTGCGACCACTCCTAATCCTGAAGACCTTAAGCAGGCTGAAGCCCACAATAAACTGGGAGTTTCATATTTAAGGAATGGACAGCTTAAAGAGGCGTTTGTTGACTTTCAGAAAGCGCTCAAGGTTGATCCGAAAAACAAAGAATCTTTGAATTACCTTGGTTATATAAGCTCTGAATTTGAAAAATATGATGAAGCGATCTCTTATTACAATCGAGCAATATCAGTAGATCCTGAGTATTCAGGTGCACAGAACAATCTTGGAGTGACTTATGCCAAACTTGGGAACTGGAAAGAAGCTGCTAAGTATTTTAAAGCTGCTTTGAGCAATCCAACATACGCTACTCCTGAGCGCGCTTATTCAAACCTGGGTTATGCATATTATATGATGCAGGATTACACAAGAGCAGAAGAGGCACTTAAAGAAGCGCTTATACGAAATCCAGTATTGCTTGATGCAATATATATACTGGGTCTTGTTTATACAAAGACCGATAATGACAGTATGGCGATTAAGGAGTTTAAAAGGGCGATTGGCATTATGCCGGACTATGTGGATGCTCACTGGGAGATAGCCAATGCATATCTCAGAGAAGGAGAACGGGCCAAGGCCTTGAAACATTTTGAAATGGTCATCGAAAAAGATGAAGATACTGCGAGAATAAGAAAGGCATCCCAGCAGATAGAACACCTTAAATATAATCATCAGTAAATGTCCCAACTGCCCATGGACACGCCCGGCCATGTTTTAAGAGAAGAAAGAAAGAAGCAGAAAAAATCTCTAAAAGAAATCTCCAGAAAACTTAAAATCAATATTAAATATTTAATGGCGGTTGAGGATGATGATTATTCACTCCTTCCTGCGGAAGTGTTCACAAAATCATATCTTCGCATGTATGCGGACATATTAGGACTTGATAGTAACGACATATTAAACTTGTATGAATCCCAAAACAAAGTAGACGAAATTCAGGAAACTCCATCTCGATCATGGGAAGAGTTTTATATAAAATGGGAAGAGATTTATATAAAACTGAAAAATTATATTTTACCGAAAGTCTCTTTGAAACCGGTGCTGCTGATTATTGCGCTTGCATCAGGTGTTTTATTTATATCACTAATTATAGGAGACAGAGAGCAGATACCTGAAATAAAAACAATAAATGAAGTTCAAAAAACTGAAGTTATTGAAGAGAACAAAGAAAAGAAAAAAGAAATGAAAATAACAGATGAAATGTTGCTTGAAATCTATGCTACGGAACTCACATGGGTATCGATAAGCGTTGACGGAGGAAAAGCGGAGGAGAGAGTGCTCAGGACCGGACAGACTGTTACTGTATCAGCTATTAGCAGTTTCACTATTAAAGTTGGCAATGCAGGCGGCACTAAAATGGTGCTTGATGGTGAGGACCTTGGAGAACTGGGGCCAAGCGGAAAAGTTGTGGATATTATTTTGCCTCTGAATGATTCTAAAACTTAACAATGATACTTCATATGTAAATATATTATTTCATTTGTTTAAGAAATATTTTATAAATTATATAGAAACTGTTGACAAACGCTTCTTGCTTCTGTATTGTTTTGTTTAAATGTTTCTTGAACATTCCAATATATATTCATATGAAAGGGAGGAAAAAATTGAATGACTAAAGCAGACCTCATTGATGTTGTAGCAGCTGGAGCTGACATATCAAAATCTACAGCTGGAAAGGCTATCGATTCTTTTACAGAAGCAATCTCAAAGACACTGAAAGAAGGTGGTAGAGTTGCGCTCACAGGATTTGGGACGTTTTCTGTTTCAGAGAGGAAAGCAAGAATAGGCCGCAATCCAAGAACCGGTGAATCTATAAATATACCTGCCTCAAAAAGCCCGAAATTTTCTGCAGGGAAAGCCTTTAAAGAAGCTATAAAATAATGTCTTTTTTTTCAGGGAATCCTTAAGGATTCCCTGAAAAAAAGTTATCGTGCTGAATTAAATAAACCGTCTGGATTAACTTGTTTTCTGCTTTCAGAAAGAAATTTGCAAGCGTTTTATCGAACTGGATTTTCCGGTCCTTGAATTGATATCTATCAATACACAGGAAAGAAAGGGATCATCTTTTGCTGTTTCGAATCGTTTGGGCACTTGAGTCAGAAATTTTTCTATGATCTGTCCTTTTTTTACTCCTATAATGGAGTCCGAAGGACCGGTCATGCCTACGTCTGTTATAAAAGCGGTGCCTCCCGGTAAGATTTTCTCGTCAGCAGTCTGAACGTGTGTATGGGTACCGATGACAGCACTAACCTGCCCGTCAAGGAACAGGCCTAACGCAGATTTTTCCGAAGTCGCTTCTGCATGAAAATCTACAATTATCACATTTGTGTGTTCTTTTAAAGCAGGCAGTTCCCTTTCGGCAGTCTTAAAAGGACAATCAAGAGGATTCATAAATACTCTGCCGGAAAGATTCAGAACAGCGATCTTTTCTCCAGAGGATGTATTTAATACAATATTTCCGGATCCGGGAACGCCGTCCGGATAATTGGCAGGCCTTAACAGGCGATTTTCCTTTGGTATGTATGAAACAGCTTCTTTTTTGTCCCAGATATGATTGCCTGATGTCAGTACATGCACACCTAGTGAAAGAATTTCTTCTCCAACCGACTTTGTTATCCCGAAGCCCCCTGCAGAATTTTCCACGTTAGCTATAACAAAATCCACTTTGAATTTATTGACAAGATCAGGAAGCCCCTGTTTCACTGCTTTTCTGCCCGGCTTGCCAACAATGTCGCCGATGAATAAAACTTTCATTTTGATGTCTTATTACTTTGCGTATTCCACATATCTGGATTCTCTTATCACAGTAACTTTTATCTGTCCCGGATATGAGAGTTCACTCTCTATTTTTTTAGCCAGATCCCGGGATATTTGCGCACATACCGTATCATCGACTTCCTGTGGTTTCACCATAATCCTCACTTCCCTGCCTGCCTGAATTGCGTATGATTTATTAACGCCGTCTACCGAAGTTGCTAATTCTTCGAGCTTTTCAACACGCTTTATATAATCCTGAAGCGTCTCCTTTCTGGCGCCAGGTCTTGCAGCCGAAAGGGCATCAGCAGCAGCTACAAGCGATGCTTCGACGGTTGACGGGTCTCCTTCGCCATGATGTACCAGTATAGCGTTTACGACTTTAAAATTTTCTCCATGCTTTTTGGCTATATTGCCACCAATTGATTGATGTGATCCTTCCACCTCATGATCGATAGCTTTACCTATATCATGAAGAATGCCCGCCCTTTTCGCCAGTTTTGAATCGACTCTCAACTCACCTGCCAGCATGCTCGCAAGATATGCAACTTCGATCGAATGCTGCAGGACATTCTGTCCATAAGATGTCCTGTATTTCAGTCTGCCTATAAGTTTGATAAGTTCGGGGTGAATACCGTGAATTCCAAGATCAAAAACCGCTTTTTCACCCTCCTCTTTTATTGCTACTGCGATCTCCTTTTTAACTTTTTCAACAATTTCCTCAATCCGCGTGGGATGTATTCTTCCATCACTAATAAGGCGTTCCAGTGAAATTCTTCCGATCTCTCTTCTAACGGGATCAAAGCATGACAATAAAACTGTTTCAGGGGTATCATCGATAATATATTCGACTCCGGTATTTGCTTCCAGTGTCCTTACATTTCTGCCTTCTCTGCCTATTATCCTGCCTTTCATTTCATCATTCGGCAGGCTTACTGTTGAAATTGTATATTCACTTACAAATTCGCTTGCACAACGCTGCACAGCCAGGCTCAATATTTCTTTGGATTTCTTGTCCGCTGTCTCCATAGCCTCGTCTTCCATTTGTTTTGCAAGTTTTGCTGCTTCAAACTTTGACTCTTCCTCGATTCTTTTAAAGAGTTCTTTCTTGGCTTCTTCAGAGCTCAGATCTGAAAGCTGTTCGAGCACCTCTTTCTGTTTGTTCATTAAAGCTTCAAATTCCTGTTCCTTTTCCAGAAAGGCGGTCTCCTTTCTGTTCAGCTCCTTTTCTTTCCGGTTGAAGTTGTGATCTTTCTTGTCGAGCTGATCTAATTTTCTGTCAAACATCTCTTCCCTGTGGCGCAGTCTTTTGTCAAGTTTGTTCAGTTCTGAACGGCGATCTTTCATTTCCCTGTCTGATTCGGACTTTAAACGCAGGTTATTATCCTTGGCCTCGAGTTGCGCTTCCTTCTTTATTGTGGCAGCCTCTTTTTTTGCGTCCTTAAGCAGGTTCAGGGCTTTTTGCTCAACATCTTTAATTTTTTTCCTTGCAGTGGTTTTATAATACAAAGTTGACAGAATGAAGCCGCCAACGAGTGATGCAGCCAGAACAACATAGAGATATACTGTGCTAATCATTGTCTGCTCCTCCTTTTAGATAACCTGTTCTTGAAAATTTTTTCATATCCCTGGTCTGATGGAAAAAAGAAAATCCTGTTATTTGATAAATATTGCTGGTCTATATAATGTTCTTTATTGTTATGGGGATATTTATAGCCGATACCGGCACCGAGCCTGGCCGCGCCTTTATAACCGGTGCCTTTTAAATGGTCAGGCACCGGGGACAATCTGTTTTCCCTGACATCTGACAGAGCATTTTCTATCCCCATATATGATGCATTGCTTTTGGGGGCCATTGTGACATATAATGCTGCCTGCGCAAGAGGTATACGTCCTTCCGGCATTCCTATTGATTCAACTGCATGAAGCGCTGCAACCGATGTTTGCAGCGCTACTGGATCAGCGTTTCCAACATCTTCTGAAGCGCATATTATGATTCTCCGTGCTATGAATAATGGATCTTCTCCCGCCTCGATCATCTTTGCCAGCCAGTAAAGGACAGCATCAGGATCTCCACCCCTCATACTTTTAATAAAGGCGGATATCGTGTCATAATGCTCATCTTCGTTGTAATAAAGCGTTTTTTTCATTAGGACATCTTTTGCCAGCTTTACATCAAACAGAGAACGTTCAGTGGTCTTTAAGATAAAAACTCCCATCTCGAGGATATTTAATGCCCTCCTTGCATCACCTTCTGACGAGGTTGCTATGAAGTCCAGGGCCTCAGGCACCAAATCTATTTCATACTTGCCGATGCCCCTTTCTTTATCCTTTAATGTCCGTCCAATCAGGATTTTGATTTCTGACTCGCTCAGAGGAAAGAACTGAAATATCATTGATCTTGAGGAAAGGGCTGGGATAATCGAAAAAAAAGGGTTTTGAGTAGAAGCTCCTATGAGTGTTACAATGCCGTTTTCAACATCAGGCAGCAGTGCATCCTGCTGAAGTTTATTGAATCTGTGAATTTCATCTATGAAAAGAATTGCCCTGCTTACATTTCTGGCATCCTTAAGAGCTTGCTTGATATCAGTTATCCCTGAGGTAACAGCATTTAATGAAATAAATAATGCGGCTGTCTTTTCTGCTATTATGTGTGCAAGCGCGGTTTTTCCGGTGCCTGGAGGACCGTACAGTATCAGGGAGACAAGAGAGTCCCTTTCGATAGCCTCCCGTAAAGGCTTCCCCTGACCCAGTATATGAGGCTGTCCGATGAATTCATCCAGATTTCGGGGCTGCATTTTCCATGCAAGTGGTGCCCTTCTGTCTGATTTAAATAGTTCCATTGTGTATCCAGCGGGATAACCTACTGGCCTTTCAGACGCAGAGCGGTAATCTTGAATGGGCTTGTGACAGAGGAGATTTTATAAGGGTGGACGGATTAGTTTCTTAAATATAGTTAAATCCATATGATTAATCTCATATAATACCTTCCGGAAACGAAGGATATTAAAAAAATTTCGGTTAACTGAGATTTGATCGTTGTATTTAAAATAATCCATACCCTTAAAATCTAAACTGTTAAAGCAAAGGTCCATTTTTGATCCCGAACTGCGAGATAAATTAACCCACCTTGCCGTGTAGAAACAAACCTAAGTCCCTGATAAACAGGTGGGCGCCTTGAAAACAAGATCAGGCTTTATCCCATAAGGGCGCACAACACTTGCTTTACGCTGGCTCCCAAAACTTATAATGTCGGAATAAGTTTCACTTCCTATCACTAACAAGGTAGGCAAACCTCCCTTTTTTTCTATTTTATAACAGAAAAATGGTCAATTTATCAAGTAAATAATAATTATTGCCTAAAGGGTGCTCTTAGATAAGTCCATAATTTTTAATAATATTTTGAAGCTTATCTTTATTATCACTGCTCATTGGACACAATGGAAGTCTCATCTCTTCCTGGATTTTTCCCATCAAGCTCAATGCGGTCTTGACAGATATTGGATTGGTTTCGATGAACATGCCCTTGTTTAGAGGTTCAAGTTTGAAATGAAGTTTTCTTGCCAGATCAATATTACCCTTTTCTAATGCCCTGCACATTTCCGATACGTCCTTTGGCGCTACATTTGCTGAAACAGATATGGTTCCCTTTCCACCAAGAGACATTAAGGAGAATGTTGTGAAATCGTCACCCGAAAGCACAGCAATGTTATTACTGCACAGGCGTAATATTTCACTTACCTGTGCCATATTTCCGGTTGCTTCTTTGATCGCTACTATATTTTTGATTTCAGCGAGTCTTGCAATGGTTTGGGGCAGCATATTCAATGCTGTCCGGCCTGGGACATTATAAAGCACTATGGGTATGTCTACCTCCTCTGAAATAGCTTTATAGTGCCTGTAAAGTCCCTCCTGAGTAGGCTTATTGTAATATGGAACTACGAGGAGTGCTCCATCGGCACCTAATTTTTTTGCCCTTTCGGTCATCATAATAGTTTCGCTCGTTGAATTTGCCCCTGTGCCGGCAATAACAGGTACCCTCTTGTTTACAACCTGTATTGTCAGTTCGATAACACGATAATGTTCGTCATAATTAAGTGTAGCGGACTCACCGGTGGTGCCGCAGGGGACTATGGCATTGGTACCCTCGGCTATATGCCATTCAATCAGGTCGCTCAAAGCCTTTTCATCGAGTTTATCGTTTTTAAATGGTGTTACTATCGCTACAATTGAACCTTTAAACATGATCCCTCCTGTTTGACTAAAGTAAATGTGAAGTTTAAAGTTTATTGCAAACTTTTGATAAGGTCAAGCCAGAAATCCGGTAAATTGACACCCCAGGTGTTTTCTGATATGTTCAATATATTTGAGAGAATTTTAATCATACTGACAAATTCTTGCTAATTGTTATTGTAGAGTCTGATATATTATCAATAGATAGGAAATATAGAAACCGATATGTTTGATCTTGGAACACAGGAACTCATAGTAATTTTCATTGTGGCCTTTCTGGTTTTTGGTCCTAAAAAGCTGCCTGAGTTGGGCAGGACACTGGGCAAAGGCATAAGGGAACTAAAATCTGCAATGCGCGGAGTAAAAGAATCGATGGAAGAAGCGGGCGAAGAGGTATCAGAAGAAATAAAAATAGCCAAATCTGACCTGGAAGATGCGGTGAATAAAGGAATTGATTCTCAATTTACTTTTCCGGGGGAGAAGAAAGACAAGTTGAAAGAATCGGGGAAAGATCAAGATATGTCAGCCGCTGATAATGTCCAGGAAGAATCACCTGCTGGAGATGAAGAGAAAGAAAAGACAGAAGCGGACAGGGATGGATAAGGCACCTCTCACAGAACATCTCGGAGAACTAAGAAACAGAATCGTAGTCTCCCTTATAGCTATTGTAGTTGCTTTTGCAGGAAGCTTTTACTTTTCCGAAAATATATTTAGTCTCTTAATATCACCCATTCATAAAACCCTCGAATTTTCCCCGAATTATCCGTATTTTTATTTTTTGTCCGGCAAGAATCCAGACATTACTCTTGTGTTTCTGGCTCCGGCAGAAGCTATATGGATGCATATCAAGATATCATTTATATGTGCGTTCGTTATAACATCGCCACTGATTTTTTATGAAACATGGAGGTTCGTTTCTCCTGGCCTCATGGAAAATGAAAAAAAATATACTTTACCATTTGTTTTCACAACAACTTTCCTGTTTCTGACAGGGGCTTTTTTCTGCTTTATTATAGTCCTTCCCTTTGCGATGAATTTTCTGCTCACATATAAAACCGCAAACCTTAAGCCCATGCTGTCTGTTGGGCGGTATATTGATTTCTGCCTGAAGTTCATCCTGTCATTTGGAGCTATATTTGAATTGCCTGTAGTTACGGTATTTCTCACAAAAATGGGTATAGTAACGCCGGAGTTTCTTGCAACTAACAGAAAGTATGCGATACTCATTGCATTTGTGGTAGCCGCGCTGTTGACCCCAACGCCGGACGCCTTTAACCAGACTCTTATGGCAGTTCCGATAGTGGTGCTCTATGAAGTCGGGATATGGACATCAAGAATTCTCGATAAGAAGAAAAAACCATCTGAAGACAAGACACAGGAAAAATAATCAATTCTTGCTTTTTGAACCAGTTTTTATACGTCTGTACTTCTCTTCCCCTACGCACTCTTTTGCAAATGCACACCAGTCCAGACAGGTAGGGCCAATCTCCCTCGAAACTGACTTTCCACAAGATTTGCATTTTGCTTCGGTTTCGTCGCTCCAGATCTCGATTTCAGCCCCGCAGTGGAGACAGGTAATGTCTTCAGGTTTGGGATTTCTTATTTCTTTGCTGCCTGGACATTCGTTCTTTAACATGATTTACCTCTAAATTAGATTACGAAATATCAGCGGTTAAATCTATGACGAGGGTCATAATTAAACTTTATTCCAGCAGTCTGCATGCTGTATAGAAGAATCCAGTAATTTTGTTAATTCTTCCTCCAGTATCACATTGCTCTGTTTAACGTCTTCCAGCAGTTTTCTCGGTATTTCGATTGTACACAACCTGTCATTTTTTATAAGCTGAAACTTATATGCAATCTGCATGAAAATATAGAAGATACGGAATATTATGATAGATCCGTCAATCTCCCTGATTTTCTGCTCGACGATCTCGTATGCAGGTACTTCTGATTTTGATACTTGGCGATCCATATTTCGTATTACCTCTTATCTTTAATAATTGATGATTTTATCTGCTTTAAGCGCATTTGTCTATGAAATTATTTGCTGATTAATAAGTTAAATAATCAACTATATTTATCTTTACCCACCTGGAATCCCACCAATAAAGAGGAGACACTTCATGTCCTTGCACCAGTATGCTCAGGTGCAGATGGTCTCCTCCGGCGAGGCCGGTAGAGCCTGTTTTACCGATAATTTCACCTTGTCTAATCTCCTGTCCTTCCGTAACATTCATCATTGACAGGTGTCCATACAGGCTCATGAGACCCAGGCCATGATCTATTATCACAGTGTTTCCATAAATACCCAGATCTCCGGCAAATTTTACAATCCCGGTATTCGCGGCTTCAACACGTGCTTTTGAAAAAGAGGCAAGATCGTATCCAAGATGAACACTTCTGCTTATTTCATTTCCTTTGTAGAAATAGGTTCTCTTATCTCCATATCTTGCCATGACTTTGCTGTTTTTCATTTGCAAAAAACGCCCGCTCCATAAAATCCTATTATCCGAATTGCTGGCGATATCGATTAAAGTGCTTTGGTTATTTGCTCTCCACTCCTCATTGACCCTGCGAAAGGCATTTTCAGGGTCCGATATGTTGACCTCATTCAATAGAGGCGTAATGACTTTATCAATAAAAGACCTGTCTATATTTATAGATGATGAACTGTACTCTTTAGATTTCAGCTTCGTAGAGAGGGTTTTAATATTCTGATTTCCGGCATTATCCTGTGCTACCGCATAAAATATATTACTTTCCTCAATGCCAAATGGAGCAGGGAAAAATACATAATATTCTTTTGTTGCCTGTTTTCCCGGCATTAATTCATCCCCTTCTGTTTCCGTATTTGATACAGGTTTTGTATCTCTGGTCAGAGATTTGTCAAATGCCCTGAACTTATGGTCTTTCAGCCTGATAAATACAGAATCTGCTCCTTTTGCTCTGAGAAAAGCAACACCGGAACTGCCTTCAACAATAATAGAAGGAGATTTAAGCACCTCAAGCACCGGAGGTACTGTATCGATTGTCGAACGAATTTCATGTTTCACCTTTTTTATCAAGCCAGATCTGAGTGTTGCAATGATTATTGCCTCACCATCTTTCAGGCCTAAGTCTTCAGGTTTGACCTCAAGGTTATATGTTGTTGCACTGAGTGCAGGTTTATCATTGAGCAACTCAAGCTTTTTACCGCCTTGATAAGCAAAAATATCTATAGATTTTGTGTTTTCAACATTAAGTGTGATCGTCTTATTGATCGTCAGGAAATTGAATGCTTCCAGTCCGTTTACAATTGGATCCGGAACAAGAAAGAGCTTATATGTCCCGAAAGCGGCCACAAGTATAATAAAGGGCAAAATGAGAATAAGGGCAATCTTACTGAACCCTTTATTATCATCGAATTTAATTCCTGATTTATTCATAGCAATGAGTTCCGGGAGAATGCAATGTTTTAAGCTAAATCTTAAACCTAATATACTGTCTTATATCGATAAAAAATGCAAGAAAAATTAACTTTTAATCATCGTTACACTGAAATTTTCCGATAATATTGTGAAGAAATTATGATGTAACAAATAGTTACACGTTTTTCTGCGGTACTGGCAATAATAATCAGATAAAGGCTGTGTATAAATATTTGCTTAGATAATATGTCATGACTGACGGTAGTCAGGCTTGATAGGGGAATCCAGTGTTTATATATTATGGTTCCCCGTTTTCACGAGGACATGTCTGGATTATCCGGTCAAGCCGGATAATGACAAAAACAATCCGGATAATGACAAAAAAGGCCGGACAATAACGAAAACTTACTTTATACACAGTCAGTTAGAAACAGATCGGTATCTAAATTGACTTAACAACATAAATACTTTATATTTTTAACAGGATGAAACCTTCTGTTGAAATCGTTGATTTTCTTGTAATTGGCGGCGGTATTGCCGGTTTAAGGGCGGCTGTTGAACTCGCGGCGAAAGGCACTGTCCTTGTTCTCACAAAAGATAAAATTACAGAAAGCAGCACCGGGTATGCTCAGGGTGGAATCGCTGTTGCTATGAGTGACGAGGACAGGGTAAGCATACATTATGAAGACACGATAAACGCTGGTGACGGTTTGTGCAATCAGGAAGCTGTCAGCATTATGGTTGAGGAGGGTCTCGACTATATGAACGAGCTTATATCATGGGGAGCTGAATTTGACAGGGATGGTGCCGAACTCGCATTTACAAGGGAAGCTGCTCATTCAAGAAGAAGGATTCTTCATTCCCGTGGAGACTCGACAGGGAAAGAGATTGAGCGGGTACTTATAAAGAAGGTAAGAACTTTTTCGTCTATATCAAGATATGATTTTGCGTATACGCTGGATCTGATTGTTAAAGACAAGAGGTGTATTGGTGCTTCAATATTAAGGGGAGATTCAGTAATAAATATTTATGCAAAAGCTGTTATTCTTGCAACAGGTGGAGCTGGACAGCTTTTTTCGAGGACAACAAACCCATTGATTGCAACAGGTGACGGAATAGCAATTGCGTACAGGGCGGGCGCGGTAATTCTTGACATGGAGTTCGTACAGTTCCATCCAACGACCCTGTATTCACCGGGTGCTCCTCAGTTTTTATTATCCGAGGCGATGAGGGGAGAAGGGGCTGTTCTAAAAAATATTCATGGCAGATTATTTATGCCTGATTACCATGAAATGGCGGAGCTTGCATCAAGAGATACCGTAAGCAGGGCCATTCTTTCGGAAATGGTCAAGACGAACGCAAAACATGTTTTTCTGGACCTGACACATCTTGAAAATAATTTTGTTAAGAGACGGTTCCCCCAGATTTATAATACATGCCTTCAATATGATATTGATATAACTGAAGACATGATCCCGGTCTGTCCGGCTGCACATTACATTATGGGAGGGGTAAAAACAAGTATTGATGGTGAAACCAGCATTAAGGGGCTTTTTGCCGCAGGAGAAGTTGCCTGTACAGGAGTTCACGGTGCGAACCGCCTCGCCTCAAACAGCCTCCTTGAAGGACTTGTTTTTGGGGCAAGGACCGGGAAAAAGGCTGTCAAATTTATGAATAAAACATCTGATATCAAAAGGCCAGAAAAATTCCTGAGCGGTCCGGTTATACATCCAGATGTTTTTTCATCTTCGGTCGATATTGAAAAGACCAGAAGTATTCTCAGGCAGTTAATGTGGAATAAGGTTGGCATAATAAGGTGTAAAGAGTCGCTTGGTATAGCAAAAAAATGGTTTGACAAGAAGCATTGTATACTGGAAGTGCCGGCTCAGAACAGGAGAGAATTTGAGTTGAAAAATATGTTGACTGTTGCAAGTATGATTAACGATGCCGCTTTCTTCAGGGAGGGGAGTGTTGGTGCTCATTACCGTTCAGACTTTAAAAAACGGGGTTCTGACTGGAAGAGAAATATAGTCTGCCAAAAGGGCAAAGGGATAAACTGGATCGAATCGAGCATGCAAGCGCACAATGCAGAGCGTTAATGTTCAACAGAGGCCTCAACCATTTTGTATTAGCAGGCAAACAAATAATTTAGAACTGCACTATTGCGCTACTGATCTTCTTCAGAAGGCATGGGACTGAAAAAGGACTTCAGACGATACGCCTCATTGAAATATTCCCTTGCCTTATCCATTTCATGCATTTCATAGTAAGCGTAGCCAAGGAAATAAAAAGCATTTGCATCAGGGCTGTCCTCTACATAGGCTTCAACCATACTGATCGCTGCCTCTTTGTCCCCTTTATAATAAAGTGAATACGCCCTTTCCAGAGAAGCCTCATTTGCCCAGCATACAGAAAATAATAATAAGGATAGGAAAATAACAACTAATACAGAAATTTTCATAACTACCTCCCTCCTGTTTCTTTATTACGCAACGATTTTTCTCTTTCGTCAGCCAATTTTTCTGCAACCTTTCTTTCTTTGGCCCTTTTCTTTGCTACTTGTTTCAGTTTGGCCTTTTGATCAGTTATCAGGTTTCGATAAAATTCCATTGAGTATATTGTCGGTACGGTTCCCTCTTTAAAAAATTCTACCATTTTTTCGGATTCATTTGTAGCTAAAAGTCCTGTTAAGGGATCTATTACGGCTGTAACGATACCGTTGGGAATTGAAAAAGACCGCCCTTTTTCCCTTTGTCTTCTACTGCTGAATGCTGATAACTCTGCGACCGCTTTTTTCATAAAAGAGACCCAGATGGGTGCTGCTGCTTTTGAACCGGTTTCCTCATCACCAAGTGAACGCATGTTATCAAAACCGACCCATACGCTTGCTATCAATTCGGGTGTGTAACCGATAAACCATGCATCATTATACTCATTTGTAGTACCTGTTTTCCCAGCTACCGGTCTTTTAAGAGCCCTGGCTCGCCATCCTGTTCCATGTTTCACAACATCCTCAAGCATTGATGTGGCGAGGAATGCTGTCTGCGGGCTGACTACTTTTATGCCTTCGGGCAGGTTGTTCTCGATTACATCTCCTTCAGCATTAATAATATACTTGATCGCTATCGGTTC
>CAYPIT010000037.1:1268-14866 GCA_964410825.1 uncultured Nitrospiraceae bacterium | reverse complement strand
TAATAAGCTTGTGGACAATGTTAAATATTACTTAACATATGTAAATTAAATGGAAATTCGGTGTTTATAATTTGTTGAAACAAAAAGCGACATACTTGACAAATTATAGTTGAAGTGATAGGCTTCAAAGTTGGTAAAATAGTGCAAAAGTATGTTAATAACTACGCTTTACCCTTGTTAGTAACTCAATAAAAATCCACAAAAGGATTAACAACTGAATAGTTAATAGAAATGCTATATGTTGAAAAGACGTTTATTTGTATTACAAACAGTTTCAAGACAACTATATAATCAAAACGTATTTGTTACAGATTGTCCACTATCATTCCACATAATGTATACAATTAAAGGAGTTTCTCAATAATATAGCTCAACAACCCTGTCAAAATTCCAAAAAAGATTAAAAGATTTTTCATATAAAACAAATGAAACGAATATTTAATTTCAGTGCAGGACCGGCAATATTACCTGAAGAAGTAATGAAAAAGGCAGCCTCTGAACTGACAGATTGGCATGATAGCGGCATGTCTGTGATGGAGATGAGCCACAGAAGCAAAGAGTTCATATCGATTGCGGAAAAGGCTGAAGCAGACATCAGGGAAATAATGTCTATCCCTGACAATTATAAGGTTCTTTTCCTGCAGGGAGGTGCATCAAGCCAATTTGCGATGGTTCCTATGAACCTGTTAGGGGAAAAAAAGACAGCTGATTATATCAACACAGGGTCATGGTCAAAAAAAGCTATTGCCGAGGCAAAACTTTTTTGCAATGTAAATATAGCGTCAACAAGTGAATCAAGCAATTTCATGACAATTCCTCCATATTCCAAATGGTCCTTAAATCCTGATGCTGCTTATGTTCACTATACGCCCAACGAAACAATTGGTGGAGTTGAGTTTCACTCGATTCCTGAAACCGGAGATGTTCCGCTTGTGGCTGATATGTCATCAACGATTCTTTCACGTCCAATAAATGTTTCAAGATATGGCCTTATATATGCAGGTGCACAGAAAAATGTAGGCCCGGCAGGCTTAACGATCGTGATTATCAGAGATGACCTGATAAAAGGACCTATTGCCGGCACTCCCGCGATGTTCAGTTACCAAAAGCATACTAAAGCAAAATCCATGTATAACACGCCTCCTACATACAGTTGGTATATATCAGGTCTCGTGTTTGCCTGGATCAAAGCCGGCGGAGGCCTCGAAGCAATGGCCAAAATTAATAAGCGAAAGGCTCAAAAACTTTATTCTGCCATTGACAGTTCAGATTTTTATACCAATCCTGTCGAACCCGGATGCCGCTCATGGATGAACGTCCCGTTTATGCTTGCTCGTCCTGATTTAGATAACAAATTCCTTGAGCAGGCCAGGGAATCTGGCCTTTTAACATTAAAAGGTCATCGATCAGTTGGAGGCATGCGTGCCAGTATATACAATGCGATGCCTGAAGAAGGCATAGATTCGCTGATTGAATTTATGATTAAATTTGAAAAAAAGAATGCATAATTATAAATGCTTGAATAAAACAGGGAGGAAATGAAACTATTATTATTGGTTCAATGGGTTGCTAACTGATAACATATCAATTAAAAAGCGATGAAAGTTCTTGTTAGCGATAATATATCCTCAAAAGGTGTCCAGATCCTTAAAGAAGCAGGATTGAAAGTAGATGTCAAGACAGGCATGACTCCGGAGGAGTTGAAAAAAGTTATCGGGCAATATGATGCACTTATTATACGAAGTGCTACTAAGGTGACTAAGGATATTATTGAAGCTGCTTCTCAACTGAAGGTTGTAGGAAGAGCGGGCTCCGGGCTTGACAATGTTGATAAGGTTGCTGCCACGAAGCAGGGAATTGTGGTAATGAATACGCCCGGTGGAAATACCATTACAACAGCTGAACATACTATATCGCTTCTTCTTGCGCTGGCACGGCAGATACCTCAGGCAACCGCCTCCATGAAGCAGCTCAAATGGGAAAAAAAGAAGTTCATGGGTATTGAGCTCTACAACAAAGTTCTCGGCATAATAGGATTAGGCAATATCGGCTCTCATGTTGCAAAGATGGCCCAGGGCATGGGAATGAATGTAATAACGTATGATCCTTATTTGAGCGAGGAAAAAGCAAAAACTTTGGGAGTTGATGTTGTGGCTCTGGACGATGTTTTTAAGAAGTCGGATTTTATCACCTTGCATGTCCCGATGACCAAAGAAACCAAAAAACTGATAAATGAAGATAAGATTGCGATGATGAAAAAAGGTGTTCGCATCATAAATGCATCAAGAGGCGGCATTGTGGATGAAAAAGCATTATATAGCGCCCTTATATCAGGCAAGGTTGCAGCCGCGGCACTGGATGTGTTTGAGAATGAACCTCCTGGCGAATCACCGCTTTTAGAACTGGATAACTTTATCTGTACACCTCATTTAGGGGCGTCAACAGCCGATGCGCAGGAGAATGTGGCAGTTGCAGTAGCAAATCAGATTGTGGATTACCTGTCAAACGGTTCGATTAGAAATGCCGTAAATTTTCCCTCTGTATCAGCGGATCTGTTGCCGGCGCTTCAACCATATATAAATCTGGCAGAGCGGCTTGGCAGTTTTATATCGCAGAGTTTTGATGGAGGCATTGAGCAGGTGACGATCGAGTATAAGGGCGAGGTGACAGAATTGAACCTGGAAACTATGACAATAGCGGCGCTGAAAGGCATACTGACCCCTATACTGGAAGAGACGGTTAATTTTATCAATGCGCCGCTGATTGCCAAAGAACGGGGCATTGAGGTTAAGGAAATTACATCCGAAGATGCGGGTGATTACCACAGTATGCTCATCGTGAAAGTAAGATCCGGCAAAAAGAAAAGTATAGCATCAGGAATTCTTCATGGCAAGAAATATCCCCGTATAATCGACATCAATGGATTTGCGGTCGAAGTTGTACCTGAAGGTGAGATGCTTGTCCTCGGAAACAACGACAAGCCCGGCGTTATCGGGAGTATAGGCACTTTGCTCGGAAACAGTAAAATAAACATATCACGCATGCAGTTTGGCAGAGAGGCAAAAGGGGGAAAGGCGATCTCGGTTGTCAGTGTTGACATGCCTTTGTCAGAAGATATCCTGTCTAAAATTATAAAGCTGCCGAACGTCCTATCGATTAATCAGATTCATTTGCCTGTCTAATCAAAACAAAGAGGAGAATGTTATGGCTAACATAGTGGTCGTGGGCACACAGTGGGGCGATGAAGGTAAAGGGAAGATTGTTGATTTGTTGACAGAGAGTGCAGATGTTGTAGCCCGGTTTCAAGGGGGGCACAATGCCGGACATACTGTTATTATCAACAATGATCAATTTATTCTCCATGTAATTCCATCGGGCATTCTGCATAGAGGGAAGACCTGTATTGTTGGCAATGGGGTGGTTATTGATCCCAAAGCGCTTATCGAAGAAATGGAGGGGCTTAAAAAAAGAAAAATCAGAGGATCCAAGAATTTTTTTATTAGTGGTCGAGCGCATGTAATAATGCCTTATCACAATATACTTGATGGAAAGCATGAGGCATCAAAAGGTTCAGGCAGGATAGGAACTACGGGCCGGGGCATTGGACCTGCCTATGTTGATAAAATGTCCAGGAGCGGAATAAGAATGGCTGACCTGCTGGACAGAAAAGGGTTCAAGAGGAAACTTAAAGCCAACCTGGCTGATATAAACTTTTTGCTTGAAAGAAAATATAACAACCGAACATTAAGCGCCAACAAAATATATACAGAGTACATGAAATACGCAGAGTATCTCGCTCCTTTCATAGCGGATACAGTGCTAATGTCAAATAAACTGATTGACCAGGGCAAAAACATCCTGTTTGAGGGCGCTCAGGGCACACTGCTTGACATTGACCACGGCACATATCCGTACGTTACTTCATCGAGCGCTTCTGCCGGCGGAGTCTGTACGGGACTTGGTGTGAGCCCTGCAAAAATAGATGGTATAGTGGGGATAATGAAGGCATATACAACTCGCGTTGGCGAGGGCCCTTTCCCAACAGAACTCAAAGACCGTCTCGGGAAAGACCTGCGTGAACGGGGCGGAGAATATGGTGCTACGACCGGAAGGGCAAGACGATGCGGCTGGCTTGACATGGTTGCCTTGAGACATTCTATCCGCGTGAACGGATTTTCGGGTATTGCACTGACCAAACTGGATGTGCTCGACGGGCTTGATACGATCAAGGTGTGCGTTGCATATAAATATAAAGATCCTGCCAACAGCTGCAGTTGCAGCTCAAAGGGACAGGCCTGCACAATAAAGGAATTTCCTCAACAGGCCAGCGTTCTATCGGAATGTGTGCCTGTATACAAAAATCTTAAGGGCTGGAAGACAAGCACAAAGGGCTTAAAGAAACTGCGTGACCTCCCTCAGCAGGCAAAGGCCTATATAGATTATATTGAGGATAGTCTGAATGTGAAAATTGATATGATTTCAACCGGGCAGAAAAGGGATGAAGTTATTATGGTAAGAAATCCTATCAGGAAAAAAAGAAAACAGCGATAGATGAATATTCATTCTCGTCTTTTGAGTGTATGCGTAAGAAAGATTGAAGTTATGGTAAATGCAATAAATACGAACAGTGATGCATAAGGGAAGGCTGCGAACATAACAATTGGTGCCAACATAATTCTCACCATAATTTTCAATAACTCCCTATCCCTGATCAGATTCGCAACCGGTGGAGAGTATTTATAATAGAGTCTGACAAACATTCTGCCCGATGCGTTTGTCAATAAATACCGGTCTCTAAATCTGCGCAATTCCTTCACATACGGGTGCATTGCGCTTCCATATGCCGCAGTCGCGATAAAACAGCCGCCGCCACCTCCACCGCCCCCACCGCTGGATGCAGATGTCTGGACACATTCTAATGTTGAAAGAGCGTTAAAGGCATTGAGTTTGCCGCCTGTCAGGACCTGGCCTGATAAAGAAACAACAGGGTCGGTATTATTTAATATTGCGCTTTTGATCTGCGCTGCCGAACACGACGCATTCAGGGCCTTTATCAGACCGGCAACGCCCGATACATGAGGTGCTGCCATAGATGTCCCGTTCTGGTAAGCATATGAATAGCTGCTGATCGAAATCGCTTCCCTGCGCAGCGCGAGATCATCTATGAACACCCCCTGACCTGTAACTGAACTATTGGAAGTTAATCTGAACCCGATATAAAAATTGTCCAGCAGTTCAGCTGCAGTGGTTATTTCATTGGTTGAAAATGAGGTGAACGTCGGTGCAGTTCCGGTTATATTGTCTACCTGATTCCATCCGACGCCGTCCGGGGAGTAGTTTATATAGAGATAATCCTGTCCGTTCTCGAGATCTCCTTTCCATTGGAAAGAGATAGTGTATCGACTGTCCTGTACTGAACTAAATGGGGTCATGTAACCTGCCCATGAACTCGTATTGTTTTCATAATTTGCGTTTGAGCTATCCTCAAGACTGTTAGTTCCGTTATTGCCTGTTCCGGTTGTTACTGCCCAGGTTGATTCGATCCCCCCCCTGCTCCATCCCAGAACCGGAAGGTCTCCTGATGCACTGTTGAAATCTTCACTATACACAGGGACTGGATCGAATACATAATTCAAGAGGGGGAGCGAGCTGTATATGCTCTTGCCCGGGGCAGCGAGGTCCACAGACGTTAATCCATAGTTTGAGAACGATGCAATATTATCATCATGGTCTGTGGCTGCTACAGCGATTATATTAGCGCTGTCATAACTGGCAGGATAAAAGGGAGTGGCATCATTGTCATCACCGATACCGTCTGAGCCACCATTGCCCGCGGCGCATACCACCACTGCCGTAGATACATCTATTGCATCTTTCAGTGAATGGCTGTAACCGGTTCCACCCCAGCTATTGTTAATTACATGGGCGCCGTTCGCGTTCGCGTAGAGAATCGCTGAGATAGCGTCTGCGGTAGTGCCTGTGCCGTTTATGCCGAGAAATCTCAGCGGCATTATTCTGGCCTGCCACATAACACCGGTTATTCCTGAGGCATTATTACCTGCAGCGGCTATAGTGCCGGCCACGTGAGAGCCGTGTCCATTATAATCTGTGGGATCATTGTCATCAGCCCGGAAGTCCCAGCCATAACAATCGTCGATATAACCATTGCTGTCATTATCAACGCCGTCCGAGCAGCTGGTCTCGCCTGCATTTACCCGGATATTGTCGATGAGGTCAGGATGATTAGCCGCGATGCCGGTATCTAATACAGCGATAACAACATTTGCTGATCCTGTGGTCAAATCCCAGGCTTCCGGTGCATCTATATCCGCATCTACAGTTCCTCCGGTCTGTCCCGTATTATGCAGTCCCCATAGATTGTCATAATTTGTATCATCCGGAGTTGCGGTAATACTGACAATATAATTGGGCTCTGCATATTCTACATCTGGATCCTGTTGATAGAGCTGGAGCGCTTCTTCTATACCAGTACCTTCAGGCAACTTAATATGATGGATCTTTAGTTTTTTAAAAACCTTTTTTGGTTTAAAACGTGTATAAGCATGTAGACTGTGTATCGAAACTGTAGTTGCAGTGTCTTTAAATTTGACCAGAATCTCTCCCGGAACATATTCTGCAAAAGAGTCTGTACTGTGCAGCAGCAGACATATTGCAAACAGTAAGCACAGCTTCATGAAGCCTATCGGTAAACGTGGCATGAATTGTATTTAAATCATTAAAGTGACAAGTGTCAATTAATTGAAGGTAATTATTATAAATATTGTCCTGACAGCGTCAGGAAGCTACTTAACCAATATTATGCACCCGGCAAAGCAGGCATCAAAAAAAAGCGTTTTGGGAGCGGCTCTTACCAATTTGGCTTCTGATACACTGTGTATATTAATGATCTATATAGATCTGTTTCATATAAATGCTTGTTGCCGTATTCAAACTGTTTTTTTTTTGATACCTGCTTTGATTCAAGATATTTATGAATAATGCAGGTTAATCGCCTCTGATAACCTTGCGAAATCATCAATGCTTAAATTCTCCGGCCTGAGTTTAGGATCAATGCCTGTTTTTTGAAGGATGTTTTCGATGCCACCAATTTTTTTAAGGCCATTTATTATGGTTTTTCTCCTTTGAGAGAAGGCGGTTTTAACAATATCGTTAAACAAAGACAGGTCACTTATCTTATATAGAGGTACTGGCGATACTTCAAAATGTACAACTGCTGAATCCACGTCAGGTGGCGGCACGAAAACTTTTCTTGTCACGATGAACCGTAATGAAGGCCTTGTGTACAGTTGTGTGGAGATCGAGAGGACCCCATAGTCTTTGTTGCCTGGAGAAGCCACGATTCTCTTTGCCACTTCTTTTTGGAGTAGGAGCGTCATGGCCGTTATCTTTTCCTTATATTCAAGCAGTCTGAAAAGGAGAGGGGTTGTTATATAGTAAGGGATATTGGCAATGACTTTAACTTTTCCTCTGATCGATTCATAAGGAAATTTCAGGGCGTCAGCCGTTATAATTTCGATATTTGATTTTGGATAAATGTTCTCTTTGAGTTTATTGATCAACTTTTTGTCATACTCGATCGCGATGACTTTTTTTACACGATCCGCCATGATGTTCGTTAATGTTCCAAGCCCGGGCCCTATTTCTATAACAGTATCGTTGGTAGTTACATCACTGCAGTTCAATATTTTATTGAGCATGTTCCTGTCAAATATAAAATACTGCCCCAATCGTTTTTTCAACGGTATCCTCTTCTCATTTGTACTTTCTTCAAACTTCTTTTATATCACCTGTAAAGGTAAAAATAATAAATGCACTGACATCCTGAGCGTTAAACAGTGTACGTACCGCTTCTTTATACACATTAAGCTGCAAGGCATAACATTTTAAATAATATTTGATTTCTTTATCCTGTACCGGAAATGTCTTGTAATCGTAAATTTTATATGAATTGTTATCTCTAATAATCCGGTCTATCTTTCCTGAATAGACCTTCCCTTCAGTTTTTAAAACAAAGGGAAGTTCAGCATAGGCTTCCTTTCTCGGCATTATAATGTCTTGCCATATACCGGTATCCTGCAGAGTGGATATCTGATGTTCTACGAGAGTAAGTTTATCCATTATTTCACTATGCTGAAGCCCCTTTGAGGCCAGCATATGTGAAGCCCTGTCACGTATATTGTCCGGGTCTATATTATGCTTTGATATACCCTCGAAAATTCTGTGCAGGATATCTCCCAGAATAAGCCAGTCCTTGCCATGCCTGCTATGAATGTCTGCGGTCTCTGTGACCCCTTGCCAGACGGGCTGTTTTTGCAGAGTAGATGGAGTTGCCTTAATACGCTTCAGTGCATGTGTAGATGCAGGCCTCTGATCCATATGTTTGGAAAGCATCTTTATGCCTTCTTCATTTAAAATAAATAAGCCGGGAATTTCTTCTTCTATGCTGAAATCGGTCTCAGTTTTTTTGATATCCAAACCTTTTTTTAATAAACCCATAAAACTGTTTGGTCTGTTGTCCCATCTGCCAAAAAGAAATAACGCCTCTTCCGCCCTTGTAACAGCTACATAAAAGAGCCGTTTCTGTTCTTCTTCTTCCTTCGCCTTATGAAGCATAAAGTCCGTATCCTCTTTTTGCATAGATGGCTCTGGCACTGACTTGAAAAAGAAGTTCCCATGTTTTTCATATATCAGATTGTCGCCTGTTGAATGATAAAAAGTCTCTTCAAGCCCGGGTAACAAAACAACAGGAAACTCCAGTCCTTTTGCTGCATGTATCGTCATTATCTTTACAGCATCCATGCCCTCTGTGTTTACATTTGCCTTCGGCTCTTCGCTTCTTCCGCATGTCCTTTCGAGAAAATCCCTTATCTTAATGATGGTCTTGCCCTGTGCCTCGAGATCTTCTACAATTCGAATGAACTTCTTGATATTTGCTCTGCGTTGGGGTTCGTAATAGTATGTCCATGCGTTGGTGCTGACAAGGATATGTTCGATCATCTCAGCAATCGTCATATATCGAAGTTTTATTAGCCATTCAGATAGCAATACAACAGCCTGCTTAACCTGATCACTTTTATCAGAACAAACTGCCTTCAGCTTCTGATACAGGCTTCCACCGGCACTGTCTACTATCTCAAGCACAATATTCTCGTCAAACTGAAACAGAGGACTTTTTAAAAGAACATACAGGCTGTAGTCATCTCCGGGATTAGACAGAAAAAACACGAGAGCCCTGAGAATAGCTACCTCAGGTTCCTGGTAAAATCCTATGCCTTTGACAGCAACAAATGGTATCCGATGCTTTCTTAATGCCTCTTCGTATGTTTTCAGATGAGTCCTCTTTCTCAGGAGAATCGCGATATCAGCATATCTGCAAGGTCTCTCTTGAGTATCACCCTTTACAGTTATCTTTAAACTGTTCAACAGGCTTTTTATTCTCCGGGCAACTATTTCCGCCTCCTGCTTTTTTGCATCACCCGTATTTTTTGCAGCATTCTCAAGCATTATCAGCTCAACGCGTCCGGGATCACCTTCCCTGTGAGCACTAAATTCACTGTATCTTGTAAGCCAGGGCAGACTATTCTCTTCAGACCGCATTATCTTGGAGAAAAGATGATTTGTGAAGTCCACTATCGCTGAACGGCTTCTGAAATTTTCTTTTACCTCTTCGTAACAGAATTCGTTACCCAGCCATTCGGACATTTTCTGTTTTGCAACAGAGAAAATATCAACATTAGCGCCACGAAAATAATAAATTGACTGTTTTGTATCCCCTACGAAAAAAAAAGTGGGATTGATCCCCTCCTCTCTTTTTGCTCCAAGACCTGAACGCCACTCTTCGGTCAACTTATTTATTATTTGCCACTGAAATGAGTTTGTGTCCTGGAATTCATCTACCAGAATATGGTCTGTTTTTTCATCAAATGCGTACAGGATGTTTGCCCATTCCGGGTTTGTGGTGAGCATTTTATAAGCAAGATATTCGAGGTCACTGAAATCCAGTGTCCCATGATGAATTTTCTTGCTTGTATACTTTTCGATACAGGTAAGGAAAATTTCTCGTATGCTTTCCGCTTTTTTAATATGCACAGATGCTCTCCTGTCTTTCCAGTACTGAAACATATTAAATGCCCAGTCCTGATAGGCCGGGATATCTTTCAGTGTTGGCACCGCTTTTTTCCGGGGCGACTTTTTTTCAGTCAGGAAAAACTTTTCAAGGAATGAAGCGTTGACAGTACTGTCGTTATTAAAATAATCGTTATAGCCATCAACGATAGCGGCTACAGCTGGCCAGGATTTAAGTTCCTCTACAAAAGATTCGGAAATTTCAGACATGTGAGAAGGCGTAACCGCCTCCAGCGAAAAAGGGTTTTTAAGAAAGAGATAGTCTACAGTATTTCTGAGGTAATCAAGCCCCCTGAAGCCCTTTTCGCTCAGAGTTTCAAGGAGAAGGTCATGCCCCTTGAAGCCTTTGCCTGCATCGAGAAGCACCTGGTAAAGCATTTCTTCCCATGACATGGCAGCGTCTGTTGCGTCTTCGACTCTATAATTGGGGTCAATGGAGGCTTCGAATGAAAAACGGCGAAGCAGAGTTCCGCAAAAGGAATGTATGGTTGATACTCTCATCAGAGGCATCTTGTTCAGCAGGTTGCTGAACAGTTTTGGATCTTCTGTTTTGAGTATTTTCAAGATCCTTTTTTTCATCTCTGCTGCTGCCTTGTCAGTGAAGGTGACAGATAAAATCCTTTCCACTTCAATACCGCTCTGAAGCAGGGCGATGTATCGTCTGGCAAGTTTTTCTGTCTTGCCTGAGCCTGCAGGGGCCGAGATCATGATGCTTTTATTGGTGTCACAATAGGTATTCATATGAAATCAGCCTGCACCCTGGCACATCGGGCTGTGACTGCAGTACCTGCACTCTGCAGCCTTGAAAGGTTCAGGCGGGAAACGCCCCTTTCTTATATTATTCACAAGCCCTTCTGCTGTTATAAAAGCTTTATCGATATATTCATTCATGCTGTTTTTTTTGGGATACCAGGAAACCTTGCCTTCCTTTAAGGAGTAGTAGCCTAATTTATCTACTGGTTCCGGAAAACTTTCTTGCCACATCAAGGCATAAAGCGGCATCTGAAGGTTGTCCGGGTCAATATTACCAGTCTTATAGTCAAGGAGAATGACCCCGTTTTTTATATCTGAGTCTGTGTTATATTCCTTTGTGCCTTTGTGCCTTTGTGCCTTTGCCCCTTGCATTACATCCACTCTGTCAACTTTTCCTTTGAGTTTAAGGCCGTCAATTTCAGCAGTCAGCTTTTTTTCTACCATAATCGGGCGATAGCCCTGCATCCTTATACTGCTTTCCTGTTCTTTCAGTTTCGGTAATAGCTTTTGAAATATCTTTCTTGCTACTCTTCCCCAGAAATCATCGATCGGAAACTGCTTAAGACTTGTATCAAGACACTGAAAAAGCCTGTTTTCAATAGTAGATATTTCAAGATCACCTTCTTTAAATAGTTGCTCCATCACTCTATGAGCAAGGCTGCCCCATAGCCTTGCCTCAACTTCGAATTTAGGGGGTTCATCAGTTTCGATCCGCAGAACCTTTTCGATATAAAAACGCATCGGGCATTTTCTGTAAAAATCTATATCCGTTACATTAAGATATCCACTGACCTTTTTTTGTATATAATTAAAAGTTCTATTGTTAAGCCGCATTTTATTGCTCCAGAGGAGTATGGATGCGCTATCATGGCCCCCTATAAGACCTTCTCTGACACAGACCTCCTCTTCCGAAAATATGTTCCACTCTACAGGACGCAAGGTCTGGTCCCAGTCAAGAAAGGGCGAGGGCAGGAATATTTTGTCGCCTTCTGCGGTGGGACAGGAAAAGCAGGGGTCGCCTTTCGAAATATTAAGAAGCCGGTGGAAATATTTGTGCTGCCTCGAAAGATAGTATTCAAGATACGGAATACCAAGTTCTTTTTTTACCTGTTCCGGCAGTATCGGATCAATGGCCGGTCTGGATGGGAAATCTCCCTCAATCATTCCGCCGCAGAAAAGCTCTTCTGTTTCCAGGCTTGATGCCTGATCAAAAGAGACAACCCTGACACCGTTCGGGTTTGAATCGGATACGTTTAAATTTTCAAGGAGAAATCGAATGTAGTATCCGGTATCTACAGCGCTGTTTACCGCAGGTTCATAAATAACGGCAAAACGTCGCAGCGTTGCAAGCTGCCTGTTAATTTGGCTTCCTATATTTGTTGTTATGCCTTCACCAAAGTTTTCCAGTGTATCAAAAAAACCGAGCCTGTTAAGTGCATTTTCAAAGGCATCAATAAAGGCAGCAATATTTTGCGCATGATTCATATTCTCGATAATGTCTATTACCTTTTTTAGGCCCAGCTGAAATTCTGATAAATTCTTTCTCCCATAATCATTAATATTGCCTGATTCATTCACTATCGTTTTTTCTATAGAAAGCCATGATTCTATTCCCTTGATAGTACCGGCACTGTATGAGAGACTGAC
This sequence comes from uncultured Nitrospiraceae bacterium, assembly GCA_964410825.1. Classification (GTDB taxonomy): domain Bacteria; phylum Nitrospirota; class Thermodesulfovibrionia; order UBA6902; family UBA6902; genus CAZVHL01. Next base: position 2,320 of record CAYPIT010000037.1, on the reverse strand, counting down.
CGCCTGCTCTTTTATCGGTGACGGTATAGCCGGAAATAAGGGCGATGTAAGTACAGAGAGAAAATCACTTCTGGGATAGTCTTCATCAAGGCAGGACAGCAGTTCATTAATGGCGATTAAAGGTTTCGTTGCTGAGAGTGTTTGCTCTCCCGCATTAACGGGAATGCCGTATCTTTTAAAGACCCGCTTTACCATTGGAAGATACTTTGAAAGCACAGGGAATGATACGGTTATGTCCCACGGCATCTTTTTGTCAAGCAGAAGTTTCTTGACGTTTTTTGCAATACCGTCTACTTCATCTTCTATTGAAGGATAAGTATAATATCCGCTGGCCTTTCTTTTTGAATCTGCCTTGAGTTTAGTCACGGTCAGTTGTATATCATTGATACGTTCATTTGCAAGAGGGGTATGTTCTTCAGCAAGGATAAGGACGTTTTCTGATTTTTTTATTATTGCCCTGATAATCTGTATTTCAAGAGGAGTGGGATCAAAGAACCCGTCAATTACAACTAAAGTCGGGAAAAGATACTCGTTGATCAGCGCAATGGAATCCCGCAGCATGCTCTCTGTATCAGACAGATTTTTAGCATCCATCAGATCTTCATAATCCTTAAGGATCTTCAATGCATGTATCGCCCTGTCTTTTGCTTTGTCTTCAACTATCAACTGATCCAGTTTGTTCATGATTGCGGTCAGGCTGCTGTCCAGTATGTAGTGCTTTATTTTGTTATGCAGACCGGACAGCAGTCGGGCATAGCCGATATTTTGCTCTTCCAGAAGCTGCAGGAGCATAAGAGTCCTGATCTCGTCTGATATAACTTCCCGCGTTCCGTAGCTCTCATAGAGGCTGGAAGCGAGCTGTTTTATTGTATTGGTCTGGAACGGAATGTAGGCTGTTTTCCGAGTAGAGTGCCAGAGACAGGAATCAAAAAGTCTTTTTGTATCGGCAAGAAAAGAGGCGTTAGGCCCCATATAGAGAACGGATGAATAATCATTGTCAGGGCAGAGAGACACAAGCTCATTAAAGATGCGTTCTCTTTTTTTTCTTGCGC
>CAYPIT010000037.1:0-1168 GCA_964410825.1 uncultured Nitrospiraceae bacterium | reverse complement strand
TCAGGGCAGAGAGACACAAGCTCATTAAAGATGCGTTCTCTTTTTTTTCTTGCGCCAAGAGGGGCTATGAAGAGGGTATTCTGATTCATCAACCGGCAAGGCTTTCCAAAAGTCTCTTTAATGACTTCATCTCTTCATGGACAACGCTGAGTATAACTATTCTTAATGCAGATAAATTTCCTTTGTTTGTTTTCTGCAGGGCGCTTATATATTCAGCCCTTCTTATTGGAGGTATGATTACAGGACAGTAACCGTTTTTCAAGGCAAGGATACTTAGTAAAAGCCGTCCTATCCTGCCGTTGCCATCTATGAAAGGATGAATCGATTCGAAGTCAGCATGCAGATCACTGGCCCATTCAAGCGGGTGTTCATCATCAGGCAACACAGTTAGTTTTTCAATATGTTTTTTCATCAGGTCAGGAATTTTGTTATGGTCAGGAGGAATGTAATCAGTTCCTGTGATTACTACATTTTGATTTCTATACGTGCCGAAATTGTCAAGGTCTATTTGAAGGAAGAAGAGTTCATGCAGTTTCAGGATGTCTTCTCTGGATATGTCTCTGTCCAGAAGAGAGTAAATATGATCATATGCTTTTGCATGTCCTATGGCCTCCTGGTGTTCTCTAATAGATTTACCACCGATTGTTAAGCCGTCTTCAATCACAACCTTGGTTTCTGATTCAGTGAGCGTGTTGCCTTCAATAGCATTAGAGGAGTACGTTAACCCTATGCGGTAATAGTCTTTGAGCTGTTTGACAACGTGGTCAGAAAAAGGGCGGTAGCCGTCAATAACAGATTTGATAGCGTCTATTTTTTTTAGAATGTCCAAGGTTTGATTGTTCATTTGATAATTATATTACGGTATATACTTAATGGTTTTATGTTTTTCCGACATAACTCCAATTTCAGAGTTCAAACATAATTTTATGAGCGATTACAGAAAAATCGCGTATTCTTTTTTGTAGTTGAGCAAGAACCGCTTCAGCTATTAAACTGTCATCTTTTAAATCGGCAAATTTAAATTCCCAGGCTCGTTCTTGTGCTTCTAATCTTAATGCTTTTCTGCATACACTGTCCGCAACAATCTCTGCAAGTAGCACTCGGAAATAAGGTTCTTTGTCTCCATCCCACTTATCTGTACTAAGCACGTAACTGAAGGAGCGAAGAG
>CAYPIT010000036.1:0-15271 GCA_964410825.1 uncultured Nitrospiraceae bacterium | reverse complement strand
TCACCCGATGCGTGTAATTTTTGAAGCAGTATAAGCAACGTCGTCTTCCTCTACAAGTGGAGTGTCTTTTTGCTGGTTAGAGCGCCATTTTTCACTAAGATTCTCATAAAGCTTCATTATTCTGTCTTCTTCGCTTTTCACAGACGCTCCTTTTTCAAAATCATGAAGCTTTACGTACAGGTTTTTTTCTTTGTTAAGTCTTTTCAGCTCCTTCTCAAGTTCTCGCAGCTCAGGAGGCATCGTATATCTTTTCAACTTAATGCGTGCACCGGTTTCATCCATTACATCAATCGCTTTGTCAGGAAGATATCTATCACTGATATATCTGTCAGACAGATTAACACATGCCTTTATCGCCTCATTACTGACCTTAATTTTATGATGGACTTCATAACGGGTCTTTAACCCATTCAATATCTGAATGCTTTCATCTAATGATGGCGGCTGTAAATATATAGGCTGAAACCGCCTTTCAAATGCTCCATCTTTTTCTATGTATTTTCTGTATTCATCGGGTGTAGTGGCCCCTATACACTGAATCTCACCTCGGGAGAGAGCCGGCTTTAGCATATTTGAAGCATCAATAGAGCCTTCAGCCGCTCCTGCGCCCACCAGTGTATGCAACTCGTCAATAAACAATATAACGTTTTTAGTCTGAACAATTTCTTTCATAACAAGTTTAAGGCGTTCCTCAAACTGTCCTCTGTATTTTGTTCCTGCAATGAGAGCACCAAGATCAAGACTGACTATTCTCTTTCCAGTAAGGTTTTCCGGGATTTCTGCTGCTACAATTCTCTGGGCAAGACCCTCAACAATTGCTGTTTTACCAACTCCTGACTCACCAATTATTACAGGATTATTCTTCACCCTTCGCGCCAGAATCTGGAGAACTCTTTCTATTTCTCTCTCTCTACCAATCACAGGGTCAAGCTTTCCTTCTCTTGCGAATTTAGTCATATCCCTGCCAAATTCGTCAAGTGCCGGAGTATGAGTTTTCTTTTCTTTTGCCCCCGCCTGAGTTTTCCTTATAGATAAATTGATCGCAAGTTGTCTGACCCCTAAAAGGTTTGCTCCGAGACTCCGCAATATTTTTCCGGCTATTCCAGACTCTTCTCTAATTAATCCAATAAGAAGATGTTCACTGCCTATATAGCTATGTCCCAGAAGTCTCGCCTCTTCAACAGCAAGTTCCAAAACCTTTTTAGCTCTCGGAGTAAATGGAATATCACCAAATGTAAGAATATTTGAACCTGTGGGAAGATTTCTTTCGATTTCCATGCGCAGTTCATCTACAGAAAGCCCCATCTTCTTCAAAATAACCATCGGTAGGCTGTCTTCATCCCTGAGAATACCAAGAAGTAAGTGCTCTGTCCCGAGGTAATCATTCTGACGCTTTTCAGCTTCTTCACGAGCAAATATTATTACTTTTCTACCTCTTTCAGTGAACTTTTCAAACATTAAAAACTCCTGATAAAGTTATTTATATCTTATTAGCTGTATCTTGTCAATGCCCAGTAAAGTAAAGTGAAAGCTGCTATATTTATTATAACGGAAATGCATATAAATTACTTGAGAAAGATTAAGGTTTGGGAGCCTCAAGGGAGAAAGCTACGTTCTATTTTCTTTTTTTATCCGAAAAAATTTCTTCAATTTCCTGTTTAAATTCTTTAATATCTTTGAATTGCCTGTAAACAGAGGCAAATCTCACATAAGCAATTTCATCTATACCCCGGAGTTGATCCATGATCTGTGTGCCGATTATTGAGCTTGGTATTTCTTTTTCTCCAGCCGCCTGAAGATTTTTTTCTATTTTAGTTACGAGTGCTTCCCTTACCTCAAGACTGACAGGCCTCTTTTCACATGCCCTTTCGAGTCCCTGCAGAACTTTTTGTCTGTCAAAAGGCTCCCGCCTGTCATCCTTCTTAATAATATGGGGTAGTATATTTTCCAGTTTTTCATAGCTGGTAAAACGTCCTTCACACTTTAGACATTCACGACGCCGTCTGATAACATCTCCGTCCTTACTCTGTCTGGAGTCAATAACCTTGTCTTCGAGATGATTACAAAAAGGACATCTCATAATAAAAAAACCAACATAGTTTAACTATTACAAACAAAAGACATCTAAATTTCTATATCACCATATACCGGAAACTTCTTGCAAAGTGCTCTGACCTTTTTCCTGATTTCGCTAATAATCGCATGATTATCAGGATTATTCACTACTTTATTAATCATATCGGCAATGATTACCATTTCAGGTTCTTTCATATTCCGGCTGGTTACTATCGGACTTCCTATGCGTATACCACTTGTTATGGTTGCAGGCTGCTTGTCATAAGGAATTGTATTCTTATTGACTGTGATACCTGCTAAATCAAGCGCCGCTTCAGCATCTTTACCTGTTATTTTTTTATCTGTGAGATCAATAAGCATCAAATGTGTGTCTGTGCCTCCGGAGATAATTTTAATGCCTTTACTCATGAGAGCATCAGCAAGCTCCTTTGCATTCCTGATGATCTGCAGTTGGTAACGTTTAAATTCATCAGTCAATGCCTCTCTAAATGCTACAGCCTTTGCGGCAATAACATGCATCAGAGGACCGCCCTGTATGCCGGGAAACAGCTTCTTATCAATCAGTTTGGCATATTCGGATTTACACATAATCATTCCGCCTCGCGGACCTCTAAACGTTTTATGTGTAGTGGATGTGACAAAATCTGCACATGGAATTGGAGACGGGTGATTGCCTGTAGCGATAAGACCAGCTATATGCGCTATATCAGCCATAAAATATGCCTTCACTTCCTTTGCAATTTCAGACATAATTTTAAAGTCAATAATTCTGGAATATGCACTTGCACCGGCAAGAAGCAACTTCGGTTTATATTTATTAGCAAGTTTTCTAACATTTTCATAGTTAATCAGACCGGTCTTTTTATTTACCCCATAGAAATAAGTCTTATATAACGACCCTGAGAAATTGATCTTCATTCCATGTGAAAGATGGCCTCCATGATTCAGGTTCAGTCCAAGAATTTTATCTCCCGGCTTAAGCACAGAAAAATATACCGCCATATTCGCCTGTGTTCCTGAATGAGGCTGAACATTCACATGCTCAGCGCCAAAAAGTTTTTTGGCCCTTTCAATGGCCAGAGTTTCAACTATATCGGCGTATTCACAACCGCCATAATATCGTTTATTTGGATATCCCTCCGCATATTTATTGGTAAATACAGATCCCTGGGCTTCCAGCACCGCACTGCTTGCATAGTTTTCGGACGCAATAAGGACAATTTTATCCTGTTCACGTTTAACTTCTTCAACTACAGCGCTATAAATTTCAGGATCGTTCTTTTTCAGCTCAATCAATTTCATAATCACTTCAGTTTTGATTCTATCGTCTTTATTTTGTCAAGCCTAACTTGATGTCGCCCCCCCTCAAATTGAGTGGTAAACCATGTTTTCACTATTGCCCTGGCTGTTTCGCCGCTAATAATTCTTCCGGGCAGTACAAGCATATTAGCATCATTGTGGAGTCTGCTCATTTTTGCGGAATAATCCTCCTGACATAAGGCAGCCCTGACACCCGGAAATTTGTTCGCAACAATCGACATCCCGATTCCGGTGCCACATATTAAGATTCCTCTGTTTACAGTCCCATTTGAAACAGATTCGGACACCTTTTCACCAAAATCTGGGTAATCTACCGATGATTCATCCTTTGTACCGAGGTCCTCCCAATCAACAGAAAGTTCATCAAGAACAGGTAAAATCTCTTTCTTCATAGCAACTCCGGCATGATCACAACCTATCGCCACTTTCATATCTTTCACACGACCTCCGGCAACGAAATAATTATTAAAAGTGTTCCAGAACTACTTCATTCAATAAAATAGAGAAATATGTCCAGAAGTAGGATTATATTATCAACCTTATACATGTAAGTCAAGGATACTATTACAAAAGTCTGTTATAATTCGATTATGCCGACAATAGGTCTTACAGGTAATTTCGGGATGGGCAAAACTTCAGTTTTAAAGATGTTTAATCGTATGGGTGCGTCTACTGTCAACATCGACGATCTGGTCCATGATATTCTCAAAAAGCGGTCAGTTGTGAAAAAAATCGCCCGGGCCCTGGGCGTTGACATACTGGCCAATAATTCAAGTAAGCTATCTATAGATAAGAAACGTGTAGCACAAGTTATTTTCAATAACACTCAGAAGAGAAAGGCTGTTGAACAAATTATTCATCCTGAAGTACTAAAATCGATGAGGAAAATAGAAGCAAAACTTATTCGAAAAAATCCGCTTTCGATTATTATATTTGAAGTGCCTCTTTTATTTGAGGCGGGATACAATAAACATTTTGATAAAACAATAGTGGTTTACACCAAACAAAATACAGCAATCAAAAGATTGCTTAAAAAAGGATTTTCAAAAAATGAAGCTTTGAAACGACTTAAAGCGCAGATGCCTATCACAAAAAAGAAGAAAATGTCCGACTTTTTGATAGACAATGAGAGCGATCTTGAGACAACAAAAAGAAAAGTTAATCGTATTTTTAAAAAATTTTCCAGTTAAATAAGGCACTTACTCTAAAAACTCTTTGCGAGCTATCAAGAGGAAAACCCGGCCATTCTGTTTCAGCTGCCCGGCGTTCATTTCAGCATACTTACCACTTCCAAAAAATATATCAACCCGCCCGTGGTCACGGATAGCTCCTCCCGTATCCTGCACTAAAGCAAACCGCTTAACAGGTTTCCTGCTGATGACTTTCCCATCTGCAAATTCAGGCAGTTCTGTTTCGATAAACGCCAGTCCTCCAGCCGGTATAATGCGCTTGTCCATCGCTATTGACCTTTTCGGTGTAAGAAGAACATCGATATGACCGAAAGGACCATTTTCAGTTTCACGGAAAAAAACATAACTCTGGTTGTAATTAAGAATGCCGCGCACTTCATCCGGATTGTCGTACAAATAGGATTTAATAGACTGAAGGCTTATTTCTTCCGGTGAGATTTTGTCTCGCAGGATTGTGCCTATGGAATTATAAGGATGTCCGTTTTTCTGGTCATAATTAACGCGTTTCAGACTACCGTCCCGCAACTTAATAACACCTGAACCCTGTATTTGCAGAAAGAATAATTCAATTTCAGATACATATGCGATCGGTCTTGCCCGGTCACGGAGAGACCGCTCATATACTATCTCCTCTCTTTTATCGTAAGGAACTAATTGACTACCTTCCAGCTTTCCAATTATTGTTTCATTGATCCACTTTTCAGAAAATTGCCCTAAATCTACTGCAACTAAATTGTCAGGTGTTTCATACAGTGGTTCCGTAAAATCATCGGTTGGCAAAAGGCTACCTTCAAGCACCGGTTCATAATATCCAGTAAAAAAAGCATTACCCTCTGAGTTTCTGCTTTCGAAGAAAAGAAACTTTTCCTCTAATTCATTCGACACGTCATCGCCTCTGATGTGTTGAATAATATTGAGAAATAGCCTCATTGAGGCAATCATCTCATCAGGGGTATAGACAAGTTCTCCATAAGAGAACTCTTTATCCGGTGGGAGTTGTTCGTAATAGGCAATCGACTGTTCTGCTGCAGTCTCGATCCCGTCGTAATTCATGTCATCCGACCAATCGTGTGAAGATACCTGCCATAAGGAAAGCTGCTGAAGAGATGGCTGAGACAGAGGTTTGACAAACAGAGAACAACCAGACCATACAGAAATCAGAAAAAATAATGAAACGCCGACAAGCAGATATTTTTTATATACCGCTTTCATAGCATATATAATTACGTTAAATCTTCGAAATGAGTCAGTCTTTTAAATCCCATAAAACGTCCTTCAATCTCATGAAAGTCCAGCGTTTTGATTCTGTCGAGACTGAATGCTTCAACATTATAAGAAGCCATGACACTCCCGAATATGATCGCTTTTCTTATATTCGATTCTTCAAAATTCATGGTGTTTGTAAGGTATCCCATAAATCCGCCGGCAAAGCAGTCACCTGCACCGGTTGGGTCAAAAACTGATTCAAGCGGATATGCGGGTGCTGAAAATATTTTTTTGTCCTTAAACATAAGGGCGCCATATTCACCCTGCTTTATAATGAGAGTCCTGGGACCATACGACATGATAATATCCGCTGCCTTTACAAGATTTGGATTTCCTGACAGTTCTCTGGCTTCACTATCATTAATAAGAAGTATATCAACCATTTTAAGTGTTTCAAGAAGGGAATCCTTTTTGCCCTCGATCCAGAAATTCATTGTATCACAAGCAACAAGGTCAGGATTCTTCACCTGTTTCAGCACGTCTCTCTGCAGATCCGGGTCTATATTTGCAAGAAAGACCACTTTCTCTTCCTTATAACTTTCGGGAAGCTTAGGCTGAAAAGACTGAAATACGTTAAGCTGCGTATCCAGTGTACGGGCTTCATTTAATTCATAGCCATATTCTCCCTTCCATCTGAAAGTCTTGCCCTCTTCCTTCTTGATTCCTTCGATGTTAATATTCCGGCTTTTCAGAAAAAGCAGGTGCTTTTCCGGGAAATCAGTGCCCACTACAGCTACAATTGATACATCTGTGAAATAACTGGCAGCAGTCGAAAAATAAGTAGCTGAACCACCAAGTACTTCATCAACTTCACCAAAGGGTGTTTTTACTGAATCAAATGCAACAGAACCTACCACAAGCAAAGACATTTATTACCTCCGTATAACTCAGAAATTGTGCGATTTATCTTTTTCTATGCGGTTCAAATATTACTTTAATAGAGTCTCTTGCCTCTGCCACAAGCTGAAACCCTCTTTGTCCTTCATTAAGCGGCAACCTGTGAGTAATCATATCATTCAACCTGACTTTACCGCTGCTCAAAAGATTTAATGCAGATTCAAGATCAGAAGGACTCGCGCCATATGAAGTCATCAGGGTAATTTCGTTTCGCCAGAGATCATTCATCGGTACAGGCACCATAATATCCGGTTCCGGCACAGCAAAAAACAATACTGTTCCCCCCCGGTCAACACATTTCAGGGCCTGAGTTGAAGCCGCAATCGCCCCAGCGCAGACAATAACAACATCAGCAAGTCTGTTCTCATTAAGTTCCAAAAGCCGTTCCGGAACCATGTCATCTGCATTTATCACCTCATCCGCGCCAAATTGTAACGCAGCATTCCGGCGATAAGCTGTGATGTCAGTAGCAATTATCCGTCCGGCCCCATTAGCTCTGGCAAGTGCAATATGAATAAGTCCGGATATTCCGCTTCCGATTACCATAAGAGTCTGCCCGGATGTACAACCAGCGAGCCTCTGTCCCCTGACAACACATGCTAACGGCTCGATAAAGGCACCATCTTCAAAGGACATAGTATCAGGTAGGACATAGACGCCGCTCTTGACATTAAGTGATGGTATTCGTATATACTCTGAAAATCCACCGGGGTCATAATTGGTCCTGTGTAATGTATCACATGCAGTGTGATATCCGTTGAGACAGTAAGAGCATGTATTACATGGCACATGGTGTGAAACAAAGACCCGGTCACCTTCTTTATACATGTCAACGCCTTCACCTACTTCAATAATTTCACCGGCAATTTCATGCCCGAGAACTCGGGGCGCTTTCTTGATGCGATACCACTCCATAACATCGCTTCCACATATGCCACTGGCGAAAACTTTTACCAGCAATTCACCTGCATCAATCTTTGGTACAGGCATTTCCTCAACTCTGAGGTCATTGTTGTTGTAATACATTAAGACACGCATAATTTAAAGAGGATTGCTCCATGCTTCCTTACTTCTTCCTGTTTTTAACTTCCCTGAATATTTCGTTGGCTTCTTTTGGATTAGCCTTCTTATGAATTACCGCATGTAAAGCCCTCATCATAGCAACAGGATGCTTGTGCTGCCAGACATTCCTGCCGAGGTTAATGCCTATAGCGCCCTTTTGAATACCGTCATGTACAAAGTTGAACACATCAAGTTCTGTTTTACACTTGGGCCCTCCGGCTATGACTACAGGTACCGGGCAACCGGATGTGACCTTATCAAAATCTTCACACCAGTAAGTTTTTACAACTCTTGCGCCGAGCTCAGCAGCAATTCTGCAGCATAAAGAGAGGTATCGAGCGTCCCTTTTCGCAAGTTCCTTTCCTACAGCAGTAACCGCCATAACCGGTATACCGTAATTTTCAGATTCATCAACAAGTTCACCAAGATTCAACAGCGACTGTTTTTCGTACCTGCTACCGACAAAAATAGACATACCCACAGCAGCTACATTTAACCGCAAGGCTTCCTCTATAGATGTCGTAAGCCCTTCATTTGCTAGGTCCTCTCCGATTACACTGGTACCGCCAGATACTCTCAGGATCACAGGTTTACTCTTTGCCGGATTTATTGCACTCCTCAGTACGCCCCTTGTAACAAACAGGGCATCTGCATAGGATACGATCGGTTTAATGGTCTCTCCAGGCTTTTCAAGACAACTGGTCGGACCAAGAAAATACCCATGATCTATCGGCAGAAAGAAGCACTTCCCATCCGGTTTAATTATTTGCGCAAGACGGTTCTTCATTCCCCAATCCATAATACCTCCTCCTTTTTACAATAATATGTTAGATCAAACTACGACAGAATATTCAAATGAATTATTATTTCTTTTTGTATTTTTCGGCGCCTTTTTTCAACTTCATGGTCTCATCGATCATCATAATGAATTTAATATATCTCACCCCGAACTTAATCAGTTCCATTTCGTCGTTTCTGATCTTGTCCACTGTCTCCTCTTCAATATCAAAAACATTAAGAAAGTTGCTCTCAAAAATATATTGCCTGAACCTGTCAATGTCATAACTCGCCATATAAAACTGGAACTGTTTGCTCTCATCAAGAGGAGTCTGCCCGGGAAGGTTTTTTCTTAAAAGAAGGCCTTTCCATTCTTTATTGACCTCATCGTATCTGTCAACCTCCTGATTTTCCCTCCAGGACGATATTGTCCACCCTTTTTTCTCATCATATCCATAGCAATGGGGCTCTTTAATAAAGAAATAGAATTCTTCTTCGTAATTACCATTCTTACCTTCCCTCTTCAGCGTCCCCTGCCCAACAGGATAATATCGGCAGTTTGCTGGTCTGTCCGAATAAACCGAACATCCTTCATCAGTCAAAAAAGAACATTTCTTCTTATCATCAGACATTTTAATAATTGCATACGGAAGAGATGATTTTTCATCGATTTTCATATCTGTATATTTATCCAGAAACTCAGACGAGGAAATTCCAAGCCTATTCTTTAAACATACCACGTCATAAGGCGTCAGAAGTATTTCTATATCACTACAGCAGTGAGTAAAACATTTAATATCTTTATGGCACCTGAACCTGAACTTCTTCTGTAAGGTATGTTTTTCAGGCACAACAACATCCATTTTGCCCATTATCAAATCTCCTTAACTATTTTGAATTTTAATTAGAGTTCGTGTATAAACTATTACTTTAATAATCTGTCATTGTACGACCTGCCTGACAGCGGTCAGATTAAATGATAGTATAGGAATAAGTGTGGAACAAAACTTTTTTACTGACATTTAGAAACAGAAGACGGCAGTATTTTCCTGTGAATAATTTTCTCAACCGCTTTCTTATACATTTCTATGGCGTTATCCTTATCACCTTTATGTTCATAAGCCTTGCCAAGTTCATAATACGTCATTGGTGCATACGGATTAGCAACAGCAGCTTCGTTAAGCAGTTCTATCGCATCGCCCACATCACCTTTTAAAATCAGTGCCCCTCCTTTGCCTGTTTTTGCATCCTTAGAATCAGGTTCAATTTTAAGTGCATTATCAAACGCCTCAAGAGCCATATCTGCTTCATTATTGTTTAGATAAAGAAACCCGAGCAGGATTTGTGATTTTATAAAATCAGGTTTGGCCTCAACTGACTTGACCGCAACATCAATAGCCTGATCCATTAATCTCATCTGCACAAAGTTCATGGCAAGATTATAATTACGTTCAGCATCGAGTAATGCATCATCCTTCACCTTCTTCTGCGGCGATAAAACAGCCTTAAGCTCCTCTTCATCAATTTCCCCAATAAGCTTTCTTATATATCCTTCAAGTTTGATTTTATATGTCAAGGGATGGCTCGGGATGTCATATGCAAGAATACCTTCTTTATCAATTACGACCGTAGTTGGAAAAACTCTTATCCCATAATCACCATATGCCTGTCTGTCGTTATCAATGAACAATGGATACTTTATGACGTTGTCAGTAATTATTTTCTGAGCATCTTCCATATTGTCACTGCTCTCAACAACAGCAACAACCTTAATTCCCTTTTGTTCATATTTTTCCAATATTTCTTCGGCTTCCCGTAAGGCAAGAAGAGATTTTTTCTGGTCTGTACGCCAGAAAATAACTACCAGTGTTTGTCCTTCATACTCACCAAGCGTTATGGCTTCTCCTTCAACAGAGCTCAGAGTAAAATCTGGGGCGTTATCACCAAGTAAAATGCTTATCGCGTCCGAAATTGGAGCAAATATAAGAAACAGGACAAAAAACAAAATAAAGGAGATCATTCGTTAAGCGCTCTTTTAATTCTATCGTACTTCTTTTCCTTATGACATCCAGGAGCACAACTGCCCCCTGAGTTGGTTTTCTCAAAATTAACCGGTAGATCCCACGAGCCAAACGGAACGGCTTCCCTTATATGCTTGGGGAAATTACTTGCATGCGTTTCGTGACAGGCACGGCAAGTCCTTCCCTTGACCGCCTTATTCACATGTAAATAATGCAGGTTTTGGTTTCCATTTCTGAAGTTGGTAAGTTTTGTCGTCTTAGGATTCAATGCTATAGTCTTTTCATGACAACTGAAACAGAGCCCATAATTGCTTAAATCAAATGGCTTGTAAAACGAAGGCGGATAATAATATCTCAGAATTCTAAAATTGTTTGAGCCGTGAGGATCATGACAGCCAGAACAGTCTTTCTGCTTTATAGGCCCATGGTGATCCGTATTTTCAGCAAGCAATGCCTTCATATTCGGTATGGACCTTTTTCCCCCTTTTTTATATTCCTTGGCATGACAGCTCAGACACAAATCCATGGGTTCCATCAGAAGATTCTTTGCAATTTGAGATATGTGAGCGTCATGACAGTTCAGGCATGATTTATCCCGTTCAAGCGCGCCATGTTTCACAGTGACTTTGCTTAACTGCTCTTTTTTGTCCTTGTGGCAACCCAAACAGAGTTCTGGCGCACTCGACTGAAGAAAAAACTCTTTTGATGCTGAATGAGGATTGTGACATCCAACGCAGTCTTCTGATACGGGTTTATGAACAAAGGCAGCTTTGTGAATTGCTTCAGCTTTATCAATATGACACATAAAACAGAGTTTAGAACCTTTAGCCCTCAGACCTTTCTCGTAATCGGATGTATGAGGTTCATGACAGGCTACACAGCCACCAACAGCAGCAGGACCATGCACAAATTTCCTTTTGATAATCTCATCATCATGACACGAAAAACATATCTTTCCACCCTTCGAACGTACCTGAAATTTATAATTTGAGCCATGAGGATTATGACATGAAATACATTCACCTTCTTTAACAGGAGTGTGTAAGAATTTCTTGGTTTTGAACTTCTCATGACAACTGAAGCATTTTTTAGCAATGTTGTCTATAGCCTTAAATTTATACTTCTTAGGATTAGATACATGCTTCGAAGACTCACCGTGACACTTAGCACATTCTCCAGCAGATATCGGACCATGAACATATTTGACTTTCTCCATTTTTGTGTGGCACTTGGATGTGATACATGACGGCCCTTTTTTTGAAGATTTTTTTGTTGCTGAATGACTTGTCCCACTTGACATGAAAACAATAAGCAAGACAGCTACAAAAGATATAAAAAAACCATAGACTATTTTCCCCCTCATTGCCCCTCCATTTTCATAAATGTGATTAACTTATTTAAATTATAATATATATGTTATCGTATATTTTCAAGGTTTACCTAAGCAAAACACATCTAACCTTATTTATAAAATAAGTTTCAACAACTAGATTGCAAGATAAAACAATATTTAAGATCTTGATGATCACGGAGTTTTTACGATCAAACCGGCATATCCAACGACCTGGTCATAATCACCGCTGACCTCACCGGAAGTCATGTATTTTACAAGATCGGATTCTTTGGCCCCCAGTTTTCTTGCCGCATAAAGCATGGTTGTTACAGGAATGAATCCACACATGCTTATTCCCTCTTTTTTGACGGTGTGGTAAAGTCCTTCCGGGTCGATATCAATAATTCTCTCAATGGCCTTCCTGTCCTTCTCTCTTGCTATGGAATCACTCACATAGTGACTCATATCAGAACTTGCAATTATTGTAACCGGATAATCAGTATTCTGAATTATTTCTGCTAATGCATTGCCTGCAGATTCACATACCTCCAGGGAATCTATCATCATAACAACAGGTACTATTTTGACGTTAGAAGAAAAATACAGAATAAATGGAAGCTGTACCTCAAGAGAATGCTCCATCTTATGAGCAAGACTGTCTTCTTCTGCTACATTTAACTGTCCTGTTAATTGATTCGCAAAAGTTGCATCAATTTCCAATTCTCCTGTAGGAATTCGCCATCGGCCAGATGACATTATAGAGACCGGACTTCCCAGTCCGGTATGGTTCGGCCCGATTATCACAAATGTGCTGGGAAACGTAATTTTTGAATACACGGCACCCGCAACAGCGCCTGAATACATGAGTCCCGCATGAGGCGATACTGCTCCGATTACATTTTCTGTGGAAACATCAGTTTTAATAGAACTTCCAACCTGTTCGGTAAGCCCTGAACGAGATGATTCATAAAACTGACCAGCAACAGAAGGTTGTCGTATCATAGTATCACCAGTTAATAGGGCAAAGATTGTGTGTAGCCCTTCAGATAACTAATCAGCAAGGCTCATACATGATCAATCTCGTGATATTCATGATCAGCAAGATTTTTAAACTTTGTGAATTTTTCGATAAACGCAAGCTCTATAACCTTTGTCGGACCGTTTCGCTGCTTCGCTATATCCAGTTCGGCAATACCCTTCTTTTGGGAATCATGTTTTTTATAATATTCATCCCTGTAGATAAATAATATTGTATCAGCATCCTGCTCTATTGCACCCGACTCCCTTAAATCAGCAATGATAGGATTTTTTTTATCACCTCTCAGCTCACAACTCCTGTTAAGCTGACTGACGACAATAACAGGCACTAACAGATCCTTTGCAAGCTGTTTTAGTGAGCGTGAAATTTCTGATATAACCTGTTCCCTCGCAGCAAATGTCCCAACTCCACTCATAAGCTGCAAATAATCAATTACTACAAGACCAAGTCCGTGTTCAGCCTTCAGTCGCCTTGCCTTGGCCCTGATATCAAGGACTGAATTGAACGAGTCATCAATGTATATCGGGGCTTCAGAGAGTCTGCCGGCAGCATTCACCAGTTTTCTGTAATCCTCTTTGCTATGATAGCCGGAACGCACAGCCTTTGAATCAACTTCCGCCTCAGAGCATAGCATTCTCAGGACAATCTGCTCTTTTGTCATTTCAAGACTGAAAATCGCTATAGGTATGCCTTCCCTTACAGCAGCATGAGTTATTATGTTCAGACCAAAAGCTGTCTTGCCCATGCCCGGTCTTGCGCCAATAACAATCAGGTCACCGGGATGAAATCCGGTTGTTGCTTCATCAAGCTCGCTAAAGCCCGTTGGAAGCCCCGTTATAAGTTCTTTTTTATTGAAAAGCTTATCAACCATTTCGATTGTGTCTTTTACTACATCTTTAATATGAAGATAAGACTGCTTTACCATTTTTTCTGATATATTGAAAATTTTTGTTTCAGCCTTGTCGAGAAGCTCGTGGACGTCCTGTTCAGCGTCATAACTCGTTGTAATTATCTCTGTAGCGGTTGTGATCAGATTTCTAAGGATAGCCTTTTCCTTTATAATCTTGGAATGATATCTTGCATTGGCAGCTGTTGGTACCAGGCTTGCGATTGAGCTCAGATAAGATGCCCCGCCAATGTCTTCGAGCTGCTCTTTTTTGCTTAACTGTTCTGTCAGGGTTATCAAGTCAATTGGCTCGTTCTTCTCGTAAAGATCGAGCATAGAAATAAAAATCTTTTTATGGGATTCCTTGTAAAAGTCATTTTGACTGAGATTTTCGATTACAGTTGCAAGCGATTCATTCTCAAGAAGGATGGCACCCAACACAAACTGCTCTGCTTCAATATTCTGTGGCGGTAAACGGTCAAGCTCCTGAAGAGGTCTTTTTACACCCCCTCCGGTACCCCTCTCATGTCTGACAGGTTCAAGCATTATGCCTTTCTAAACTTCTTTCTCTTCCCAAGTTTCTGCACTGCTTGTGGATTCATCTTTACTTTCAGTATCTTGCCCGGCTGTTGGTTCTTCCTGTGGCGCAATTTCTTCCTGGTCCGTTCTTATCACTTCCACCTTAACATTTGCCGTAACGTCATGGTGGAGTTTAACTGTTATTTCATAAGTACCAATTCGTTTTATCGGCTCATCAAGGATAATCTTGCGTTTGTCCACTTCAATCCCCTGACTCGTAATTAATTGTGCTATGTCCTTGGAAGTTACAGAACCGAACAATTTATCTTCATCCCCTGCTTTGGCAGTTATGCTCACGGTCATCCTGGACAGTTTTTCAGCCACGCCTTCTGCTGACTGCTTTATCTTATTGGCCTTTGCAAGAATAATGTTCTTTTGATGCTCAAACTGTTTTATGTTCTTGGGATTTGCTTCAACTGCAAGGTTTCGGGGAATCAGGTAATTTCTTCCATACCCGTTAGCAACATCAACGATACTCCCCATAGCACCAAGGGCGTTCACATCTTCTTTCAGAATAACTTTCATTGTCTCATTCTCCTATTTATTGAATTTCAAGATTTCAATTTAGTTAGAGTCTGTCCATAAATTATGATTTTCATTCGCAGTCATTCCCCGACTTGATCGGGGAATCCAGTGTTTTTAAAGATTTCCGGATTGTCCGGTCAAGCCGGACAATGACACATGATTACTTTATGGACAAACACTAGTGCGCTATTTTAGCTCAACAGATAATGAAAAGAAAAGATCAATTCTTGTCCTCCTTTAACAAGCTATCTGTTATAAAGATATACCACCAAAAGTCAATAGAATTAAGATTTGGAACTG
>CAYPIT010000035.1:0-15344 GCA_964410825.1 uncultured Nitrospiraceae bacterium | reverse complement strand
TTATATGATATGAATTTGAGATGTTGTGATTTTTCTGATATGGGCTTACCTCTCGGTGTAATAGGGGATGGACCATACTTTAATAAAGTAAAAGCCAAGGCAGGATCTAATGTTGAATTTCTTGGATATCAGGAGAAAAACATTTTAGCAGATTATATGCGGAGAGCAAAGGCCCTTATATTCGCTGCCGAAGAGGACTTTGGAATCGTGCCGGTAGAAGCTCAGGCATGCGGTACACCGGTTATAGCATTTGGCAGAGGAGGGGTTACCGAAACAGTGCTGCCGGTAAATAGTCCAGAGTCAGGAGTTTCAGGTGAGGAGTTAGAAAATGCAGGGGCGCACGGCAACCCTCCCATAGAGCAAGACCGTAATTCTACAGGAATCTTTTTCTATGAACAAACATCCGATGCGTTGATTGATGCAGTTAATAAATTTATAGCTGTAGAGGATTCGTTTGACCCTCGTGCAATAAGAAGAAACGCCGAGAGATTCAGTGTAGAAAGGTTCAGAAAGGCATTTAAGGATTATGTGGATGAAAAGGTTGCAGAGTTTTTCAGTACAACTCACACATCGTAGGTGTGACACATCTACGAGGTGTAAATTATGGCATATGTGCATGTAGGACCCAGGCAGTTGTTTAAATTGATGTAACAAACATGGAAGTGTATAATGAAGTTTAATTAAATGGGATATATTGACTTATTGAAAGAAAAGGAAAGAGATAGAGAACTCTTCAGAAAAGAGGCTATAAAAGAAGCCGAGAGGCTTGCAGATCTGCTGTGTAAAGAATTTAAATATGATGCTCTTTATCTTATCGGGTCCGTTATAAAAGACAGAGGTTTTACCAGGCAGTCTGATATAGATTTTGTTATAAAGGGGCTTCAGAAGGAAATTTATTTTAAAGCCCTGGCTTTTTTAATCTTCAACTCTAACTTTCATATTGATCTCAAACCTTTTGAAGAGCTTGATGCAGATAGCAGGTTAAGGATAAAAAAGAAGGGCAGAAAACTCTGGTGAAAGAAAGGCTTCTTGAGATTATATCTGAGATTGAGAATGAACTCCAAAATCTTCAGGAGCTTCGTTCAGAACTCAAGAAGATAATAGCGGAAAAAGATATTGCTTTTAAGAGATCGAAGGGATCAATTTTGCATGATTTTTATAACTGTTGTGAAAGAGTATTCAAAAGAATCTCGGTGGAGATGAATGGCGGTTTTGATGACACTGAGAAGTGGCATAAAAACCTTCTTTACAAAATGACAATATCTCTGGAAGGATTAAGGCCGCGGGTTCTTTCCAAAGAACTTGCCGCAGACCTCGATGAGTTTTTGGCTTTCAGGCATTTATTTAGAAATATATATGGCTTTGAATTAAAGGGCGACCGGATAGATATTCTTGCGGAAAAGTTTGAGAATGTTGCCGGTCGTTTTGAAGAAGAAATACAGTTGTTTATTAAATTCCTTCGCAAAGAGCTGCAGTAGTATTCATATCATGACCCATACCATACAGGAAAATTTCATATTTACACCTGTTATATTTTATCGGCAAGTTTATCCAGCAAAGTCGCCATCAATGCTGAATACTCCACGGTTTTTTCATAGATGGCCTGAGCTATTTCCTCTTTGTATGTATGTGCTGTATCATTCCTTTTGTCAGTCATATCAAGGCAGTTGACGGTTTCTTCTTCACTCAATAATCCCAATGAAAAAATTTCCCTGAAACAGGATTTTGGTGAATTACAGATAATTCCTTCTTTTTCCTTGAGGTACTCCTTTATGAATTTCCATGCTGCTTCAAATGTATATTCAAACCGCTGTATAGTCGCATCTCTCACAATAACTGAATACTGCTCATTTATAATAAGTTTAAATGTCTCTAAGGCTCTTAATGCATCATTATATTTTAATTTCAGTCTTTCCATACCTCAGCTCCCTTCAACGCCTCTTCCCTGAATTTTAAAGAAACTGATGAAAAGTCCACAACCTCCACTTTATAAGGAATATTCATGTTATCTATCTTATCTTTAAGAAGGGCTATTTTGCCTTTATCAATTCCGTTGTTGGGTATAATACCTATATCTACATCGGAATATGGGTAATTATCTCTTCTGGCTCGGGAACCAAACAGGATAATTTTCACATCATCACTTTTAAAATACTCCATAATAGTTTTTTTTAATTCACTGATATGCTTATTCATTAATCTTATGCCCCCACCCGCTTCTCAAGCGAGGCAAGCTGCTCTGTCTGGCCCATGGCGATGAGAGTATCACCCTTTCTGATGACACTCGTGGATGTAGGATTAAATTCCATATTGCCTGATTCGCGTTTTATCGCCACAATTATTATCCCCAGGTCTTTTCTTATATCGCATTGATCAAGGCTCTGATCAACGATATTTGATTTTTCCTTCACTTTAATCTCTTCCATCTGCAGCTCAAGGTTTTCACTCCTCGTAGCAAATTCGATAAAATCAACCACCGCCGGTTTCAACAGCGTATGCGCAATTCTCAGTCCGCCGATATGATAAGGAGATACAACATTATCAGCCCCCGCCCTGAGCAGTTTTCTTTCAGCTCCCGCGTCACTCGCTCTGGCAACTATTCTGAGCCCAGGGTTTAATCCCCTGGCCGACAAAACAACATACAGATTGTCCGCATCTGAAGAAAGCACCGAAATCAGCCCTCGTGCCCTTTCGATCCCTGCCTCTTTAAGGACATTGTCACGCGTCGCATCACCCTGAAATGAAAGAATGTCTCTGTCTATTCCGGTAACTACTTCGGACGAACCCTCAACAACAACAAAAGGGGCGTTATACTGAAGCATTTCTTTGCAGATTATGCCTCCCATTCTTCCATAACCGCATATTATATAGTGGTTTTTTAGATTTTCGATTTTCTTGCTCAATCTTTTCCTCCCCAGAATATTTCTTAATTCTCCTTCAAGAAGAACCCTTGCCCCAACGCCCAGCGCATAGAGCATCGCTCCAACACCCGACAGTATGAGAACAATCGAGAAAACTCTACCTGGCTTTGATAATACATGTACCTCCTCATATCCTACGGTAGTAAGGGTAATAATGGTCATGTAAAGAGAATCGAAGAAGTTCCAATTTTCTAATAGGATATATCCACACGTTCCAAATGAGATAACGCTTATTATGACAATAAAAGGATAAACCAGTTTATGTGTCAGATTCACGTTTAATTATAAAAAATCTCAAGTAATTTTTTCTGCAGTTTTGAGGATAGTATAAGGTATCATAACCTCTACAACAGAGATGGGATATCAGCGTCTTATATTAATCAACCAACTGCTCATTAGGCTCTTCTGGTGTTTCAACAAACGTTTCTTTGTACATTTCTGTTCCAGTACCAGCCGGTATAAGCCTGCCCATTATTATATTTTCCTTTAGTCCATGCAATGAATCCCGTGCCCCGTTAATAGATGCTTCTGTCAGCACACGCGTGGTTTCCTGGAAAGAAGCTGCAGATATGAAACTGTCCGTTGACAGGGATGCCTTTGTTATACCTAAAAGCATCGGTTGCGCCTGTGCCGGTTTCCTTTTTTGCTTAATCACCTTGCTGTTTTCTTCTTCAAAAACCAGTCTGTCAATCTGCTCGCCAACGAGAAAATTAGTATCTCCGGAGTCTTCAATTTTCACCTTTTTCATCATCTGCCTGACCACTACTTCTATGTGTTTGTCATTGATAGCAACACCCTGAAGCCTATATACCTTCTGCACTTCATCAACAAGATACCTCTGAAGTGCATTAGGGCCGAGAATCTCGAGTATATTATGCGGATTAATGGAACCATCCATAAGGGCCTCACCAGCTTCAACCCAGTCTCCCTCATGCACACTGAGGTGTTTACCCTTAGGTATTTTATATTCCCTTGCATCATCCACTCCCTTGACACTGACCACTCTCATTCCCTTTTCAAAACCCTTAAATTCAACTGTTCCTTTGATCTCACTTACAACAGCCTGTTCTTTTGGTTTTCTTGCTTCAAAAAGTTCTGCTACGCGTGGAAGACCACCAGTAATGTCCTTTGTTTTCGTAGTCTCCCTCGGTATCTTGGCTATCACATCACCAGGAAAAACAATAGTGCTCTTGTCAACCATGACGTGCGCACCGGAAGGGAGTAGATAACGGGCCAATGCGTTTGTATCAGGAATCCTTAATGTTGCTTTCCCATGCTCATCCTTTACAGATACTCTCGGTCTCATATTGGCAGGATATTCAATAATAACCTTATGGGCAAGTCCTGTAATCTCGTCCACTTCCTCCTTGACAGACACACCTTCCACGATATCACCAAGTGCTATTCTTCCACCGACTTCTGTAATTATAGGAAAAGAATAAGGGTCCCATTCAACAAGAAGCTGTCCGGCATCCACTTTTTGTCTGTTTTTTACTTTCAGCTTGGCACCATAGACAACCGGATACTTTTCTTTTTCTCTGCCTTTATCATCAATGATCGCTATGCCACCATTTCTGTTAAGCACAACCAGCGAGCCTTCTTTATCTTTAACAGTAGACAAATCAATGAATTTCACTTTTCCGCTGTTTTTGGCTTCAAGAACTGTCTGTTCTACCATCCTTGTTGCAGTACCACCAATATGGAAGGTCCTCATAGTAAGCTGGGTGCCCGGCTCTCCAATCGACTGCGCGGCAATTATTCCAACCGCATCGCCTATTTCCACTGTGCCCCCTCTTCCCAGATCTTTTCCATAACATTTTTTACATACACCAATACGGGATTCACAAGTAAGAACAGAGCGAATTATAACCTTGTCAATACCAGCTCCAATCACTATTTGTGCAAGCTCATCATCAATTTCGTCACCCCTGGATACAATTTTCTTTTTTGTAATAGAATCTTTTATGTCTTCAACCGCTGTCCTTCCATAGATTCGCTCTTCCAAAGGCTCAATGATCTCTCCGCCTTCAAGCAGGCTTTGGATAGGTATGCCTGAATGTGTGCCGCAGTCGTCTTCCCTTATAATTACATCCTGGGTAACATCAACAAGTCTCCTGGTTAGATAACCCGAGTTAGCGGTTTTCAATGCAGTATCAGCCAACCCTTTTCGTGCACCGTGAGTGGATATAAAATACTGCAGTGGTGTGAGTCCTTCTCTAAAGTTGGCTGTAATAGGCGTCTCGATAATTTCACCTGAAGGCTTGGCCATCAGACCTCTCATTCCTGCAAGCTGTCTAAGCTGGGCAGCAGAGCCTCTTGCACCAGAATCCGCCATCATAAAGATGTTATTGAATGAACGCCTTTCCTGTAATTCTTCTTCAGACAACTTTCTAACATCCTCTCCACCTGCTCCCAATTCTTTCATCATCGCATCAGCAATTTTTTCTGTTACATCAGCCCATATATCAATCACCTTGTTATATCTTTCGCCATTCGTAATAAGACCATCAGCATACTGCCTCTGAACATCAAGAACCTCTTTCTCAGCCTCTTTTATTAACTCGGCTTTTTTACTCGGGATATGCATATCATCTATGCAAATTGAGTTGCCCGATGCTGTTGCGCTTGAAAAACCGAGCTTTTCAATATTGTCAAGAAGAATGACCGAGGCCTTCCTGCCTAGTCTTTTGTAACAAAATTCTACAAGTTTTCCGACCTCTTTCTTGGTCATTTCTTTATTAATCATCGAAAACGAAATATCCTCAGGCAAAACTTCACCAAGAATTACCCGTCCGGGAGTTGTCTCGACAAACTCACCATTCATCCTTACTTTAATAGGAGCATGCTGATCAAGTACCCCTGCATCATAAGCAATTCTGACTTCATCAGTACCGGAAAACAGCCTACCGTCCCCTTTTGAACCATGTTTAATTTTAGTGAGATAGTAGATGCCAAGGACCATATCCTGTGTCGGAGTTGCAATTGGTTTACCGCTTGCAGGGCTCAGGATATTGTTGACAGACATCATCAGAACTCTTGCCTCTATCTGGGCCTCTATCGAAAGCGGCACATGCACTGCCATCTGGTCACCGTCAAAATCTGCGTTAAAGGCAGTACATACAAGAGGATGAAGCCTGATCGCCTTTCCTTCCACCAGCACAGGATCAAAAGCCTGCATGCCGAGCCTGTGAAGGGTCGGCGCCCTGTTCAGGAGCACAGGATGTTCCCGTATTACCTCATCAAGACAGTCCCATATAATATCCTCTCCTCCTTCAACAACTTTTTTCGCTGCCTTGATTGTGGTAACGTAACCCTTTTCTTCAAGTTTGCTAAAAATATACGGCTTGAAGAGCTCGAGTGCCATGTATTTGGGAAGCCCGCACTGGTGCAGTTTCAGCTCAGGGCCAACCACTATAACTGAACGTCCTGAGTAGTCAACTCTCTTACCAAGCAGGTTTTGCCTGAAACGACCCTGCTTGCCTTTGATCATATCGCTAAGTGACTTTAGCGGCCTCTTTGTTGCAGCCTTTAGAACACGGCTTCTTCTGCCGTTGTCAAAAAGCGCGTCAACCGATTCCTGAAGCATCCTTTTCTCATTACGTATAATTACGCTCGGAGCATTCAGTTCCATCAGCCGTTTCAATCTGTTATTTCTGTTTATAACTCTCCTGTACAGATCATTCAGGTCTGAGGTTGCAAACCTGCCGCCTTCCAAAGGTACAAGTGGACGAAGGTCTGGCGGAAGAACAGGGACAACATCCATAATCATCCATTCAGGCTTGTTCCCGGATTTCCTGAATGCCTCTACAACTCTTAATCTTTTTGTAAGCTTTCTTTTTATGCCAATAGAAGAAGATGCACTAATTTTTGCCCTCAGCTCTTTTGCAAGTGAGTCAAGGTTAATATTTCTAAGGATCTCCTTTATGGCCTCTGCGCCGATTCCAGCCTTGAATTTGTCTCCGAATTCCTGGACTGTCTTTCTGTATTCTTCATCACTGAGGAGTTCTTTTGCCTTCAACTTTACATCACCCGGGTCCACCACAATATAACTTTCAAAATAGAGCACCTTTTCAAGTTGACGCATTGTCATGTCAAGAAGTGTTCCTATCCTTGACGGAATACCCTTTAAGAACCATATATGAGCTACCGGCGTTGCAAGTTCGATATGCGCAAGTCTTTCACGTCTTGATTTTGCCTGAATAACTTCAACTCCGCACTTATCACATACTACTCCTCTGTGCTTCATCCTTTTATATTTGCCGCATATACATTCCCAGTCCTTTACCGGACCAAATATCTTGGCACAAAAAAGCCCGTCTCGTTCAGGTTTAAAGGTACGGTAATTGATAGTTTCGGGCTTTTTCACTTCACCATAGGACCAGGCCCGTATTTTTTCGGGTGAAGCCAGCCTGATCGTTATAGCCTCAAACTCTGTAGGATTTTTTGGCTTCTCGAATATTGAATAAATGTCTTCCACTTAAATCCCCCTTCTCACCGGGGTCAGGTCTTGAATCTTGAATTTGATTATAAACGTTAAAGATTTTATTAAAATTTAATATTCCAAGTCCGACCCCCACTTTTTTTTTATTAACGTAATTTATATTATTGTTATACCTTTGCTTTGCTCGAAGCACCTGATTTCCGTTTTGAGCCTTCGCCTTTCGTTTTTTCGATAGGTTTCTCCTCAAGAAGGTCAACATCCAACCCAAGGCTCTGGAGTTCCTTGATAAGCACATGAAATGATTCCGGCACTCCTGGTTCAAGGTTCGCATCTCCTTTAACAATCGCCTCATAAACTCTTGCTCTGCCTGTGACATCATCACTTTTGACTGTCAAAAATTCCTGAAGTGTATGTGCAGCACCATAAGCCTCAAGTGCCCAGACCTCCATCTCTCCAAGTCTCTGTCCGCCAAACTGGGCCTTACCGCCTAATGGCTGCTGAGTGACAAGTGAGTAAGGGCCGATAGAACGTGCATGAATTTTATCATCCACAAGATGATGCAGTTTCAAAATATACATATACCCTACTGTAATCGGTTTTTGAAAAGGCATACCTGTTTTTCCATCATACAGAGTAACCTGTCCATCGCTCGGTAAATTTGCCTCTTTCAGCAGAGTTTTAATCTCATCTTCTCTCGCACCTTCAAAAACAGGTGTTGAAACATAGATATCCAGCTCCTTTGCAGCCCAACCCAGATGAGTTTCCAGTATCTGTCCTACATTCATTCTTGAAGGAACACCAAGAGGATTCAGAATGATATCAACCGGGGTTCCATCAGGCATATATGGCATATCCTCTTCCGGAACGACAATAGATATAACTCCTTTATTTCCATGCCTCCCAGCCATCTTGTCACCTACCTGAATTTTCCTTTTCATCGCAACATAAACCTTAACGATCTTTAGGACACCTGGAGGAAGCTCATCTCCTTTTTTAAGTTGATCAATCTTTTTATCAAACTGACTCTCAAGCAACTTAATTTGTCTTGTAGTTTCATCATCTATGGATTTAAGCTCAAAAGTTTTTCCTACGCTCTGAAGTTTTATTTTGCGCAGTGACTTGTCCGGTAATGATTTTAAAATTTTCTCACTGATGGTTCCCTTTTTCTTACATACGATCCCTTTTATACCGGTTACCTTGACGTCTTCAGCGACCTTTTCATTAAGGAGCAGTTTCCTCATTTTTCTAAAGCAGTTTTCTTTAAGAATATTTGTTTCCTCTTCAAGATTTAACTCTAACCGAGCTGTCTTGTCATCCTGTATGCTCTTTGCCCTTTTATCTTTTGCAGCGCCCTTTCTGGTAAACACTTTGACATCCAAAACAGTCCCTTCTATTCCAGGAGGAACATAAAGGCAGTTTTCTCTCACTTCTTCAGCTTTTTCACCAAAGATCGCCCTGAGCAGTTTTTCCTCGGGAGTAAGCTGTGTTTCACTCTTTGGTGTCACTTTCCCGACAAGAATATCTCCAGGCTTGATATGTGCACCTGTTCTGATAATTCCGCTTTCATCAAGATCAGCAAGAGCTTCCTCTCCTATGTTGGGGATATCCCTTGTTATTTCTTCCGGTCCAAGCTTTGTCTCTCTCGCCTCCAAAGAAAATTCTTCGATATGTACTGATGTATACACATCATCCTTCACAAGGCGTTCACTGATAATTATTGCATCTTCAAAGTTATATCCACCCCACGGCATAAAAGCAACGAGAACATTCTTGCCGAGGGCGAGTTCACCTTTATCTGTAGCAGGTCCGTCAGCCAGTACCTGATCCTTTTTTACCTTATCACCTGATTTAACGACAGGCTGCTGGTTGACGCAAGTTGCCTGATTTGATCTGTAGAATTTAATCAGATCATATACATCAACTCCACCATCATTACATTTAACAACAATTCTTGTAGCATCAACAGACTCCACAACCCCACTGCGTTTTGCAGCTATTACTACTCCGGAGTCTCTCGCAGCAACAGCTTCCACACCTGTTCCTACCCTTGGAGCGTCTGTCTCAAGTAATGGAACCGCCTGCCGCTGCATGTTTGATCCCATCAAGGCCCTGTTGGCATCATCATTTTCGAGAAACGGGATCAATGAAGCTGCAACACTCACAATCTGTTTGGGAGAAACATCCATATACTGCACTTCATCAGGGGTTACCAGCCTAAAGTCACCTCCAACCCTTGCAGAGACTGTTTCACCGGTGAGGCGCCCTTTTTCATTCATAGGCGAAGTTGCCTGTGCAATTATATGATTTTCTCCATCAATAGCGGAAAGATATTCAATCTCATCTGTAACCTTCCCCTTTTTTACTTTTCTATATGGTGACTCAATAAACCCGAAGTTATTTACTCTCGCGTATGATGCCAGAGAGGTTATCAGTCCGATGTTGGGCCCTTCCGGAGTTTCAACCGGACATATACGGCCATAATGTGTTGGGTGTACGTCTCTTACTTCAAAACCAGCCCTCTCTCTTGTCAAACCGCCAGGACCAAGCGCACTTAATCTCCTCTTGTGAGTTATTTCGGACATAGGATTTGTCTGATCCATAAATTGACTTAACTGGCTCGAACCAAAAAATTCCTTAATCACCGCTATTACAGGTTTTGCATTTATAATGTCATGCGGCATTGCTGTCTCAAGTTCTGTAAGCGTCATTTTCTCCTTAATGGCACGCTCCATTCTTACGAGTCCTATTCTGAACTGGTTTTCCAGGAGTTCCCCAACCGGTCTAACTCTCCTGTTTCCAAGATGATCAATATCATCGACTTCACCTTTTCCGGCCCTGAGGTCAAAAAGGTACCTTAGAATTTCGATTATGTCTTTATCAGTCAACACTCTTGTATCTAATGGAACATCGAGAGAAAGACGTTTATTGAGTTTAAGTCTTCCTACTTCAGAAAGGTCATATCTTTTCGGATTAAAAAACAGACCATCGAAAAGTGCCTTTGCGTCAGCAATTGAGGGAGGTTCACCGGGTCTAAGCTTCTTGTAAATTTCAACTAATGCCTCATCTGTGCTACCGACTTTATCAAGCACAAGCGTATCCCGCAGAGAAGAAAGATAGCGAACACCATCAATAAATAGCAACTGCAGAGAAGATATTTTTACTGAAAATATCTTCTCTGCAACATCTTCTGTAATCCTCTCGTTGCTCTCAAGTATGATCTCACCAGTTTCAGGATCAATAATGTCAACCAGGGTAGTTCTTTCGATAAGCTCTTCCCTGGATATAGGTATATTCTTGATTCCGGCTGCTTCCATTTTCTTAAAAGCAGATTTTGTTATCCTGCCCCCTTCCTTGACAATCAGCTCTTTAGACCGGGGCACACTAATGCTATTCGATGTTCTCAGTCCAACCAGCACATCACTGACTTTTCGTGTTGCAACACCTTTTACTATTGATATTTCTTCAATCGGATAATACTCTCTAAGAATTTCCTCTTCAGATTTACCAAGTGCTTTAAGGATAATTGTGGCATGTAATTTTTTTCTGCGGTCAATTCGAACAAAAAGCGTGTCTTTTGTGTCAAACTCAAAATCAAACCATGAGCCTCGAGCAGGTATTATTCGAGCAGAAAATATAACTTTACCTCCTGACTGCGATTTACCTTTATCATGGCTGAACAGGATTCCTGGTGAGCGGTGCAACTGGCTTACAATAACCCTTTCTACGCCATTGATAACAAAAGTGCCTGTATCCGTCATCAAGGGAAGTTCTCCAAGGTATACTTCCTGCTCCCTTGATTCCTTTAATTTTTTTTCTCCGGACTCATCTTTTTCCCTCAGATTCAGCTTTACTCTTATCTTCAGCGGAGCAGCATAATTAATGCCTTTATCAAGACATTCTCGCATATTATATTTGGGATTACCAATTACATACTCAATGAATTCGATTGATGCTATATCATTATAGTCAACAATAGGGAAAACACTTTTAAAGGCTCCCTGCAATCCATTCTCTCCCCTCTTTTCTGCAGGCAACTTGTCCTGCAAAAAACGTTCAAATGAACGCTTTTGAATCTCAATAAGATTAGGAATTGCCAGAATTGATGGAGTTTTCCCAAAATTTTTCCTTACCCTTAAACCCTCTGCCATAACTCTCCTTCTTAAGAACACAGAACCCGGATTTCAGAACACAGACTGTTTAGCGAATTATTTATAGTCTGTGCTCTGTGCCCTGTGGTCTCCGATCTTTATTTATTTCAATTCTACTGTTGCTCCCTGTTCTTCAAGCTTGGCTTTCATAGCTTCAGCCTCTTCTTTTGACACACCGGCTTTAATAGATTTTGGAGCACCGTCAACAAGCTCCTTTGCCTCTTTGAGACCCAGGCTGGTAAGTTCCCTAACCGCCTTGATAACCTGTATCTTTTTGTCACCAACAGCGGATAATACGACATCAAAACTCGTTTTCTCTTCCTCCGCAGCTGGACCGGCAACTGCCGCGCCCGGTGCTGCAGCCACTGCAACAGGGGCTGCCGCAGTAACACCATATCTATCTTCAAACTCTTTTATGAACTCTGACATCTCTATGATTGTCATTTTGTCAATAAACTCAAAAACATTATCTTTTGTAACAGACATTTTTACCTCCTAAATTTTTCAGTAGTTCAGAGTACGATAATCCGTAGCCATCTAAACAGTTCATGGCTCGAAATTGTTTACTACTGACTACTCTCTCTATTTTTCTTTAAAGCTTCCATGGCATACATAAATCCTGAAAGCGTTGCATTCAGTGCAGATGCAAGCTTGCTTAATGGTGACTGCATTGCGCCAACAAGCATAGATAGCTGTACTTCCCTTGACGGGAGTTCAGAAATGGTCTTAATCTGCGCTGGCGTATATATATCGCCTTCGATAATTCCACCTTTTATTTCAAGCTTGTCATTGCTTTTACTAAATTCAAAAACCTTCTTCGCAAGCAGAACAGGATCATCGTAGCCCACTGCGATTCCTACCGGACCTGAAAATATCTCCTTTGCAGCATCAACCGCTGTTCCTTCAGACGCCCTTCTTGCGAGGGTATTTTTCACAACCCTGTACTCAAGGTCAACTTCCCGAAGATTGTTACGCAACCCTGTAATTTCTTCTACATTCAGTCCGAGATAGTCGGTAAAGACAATGCCTTTCGCTTTCTGAAATTTGCCCTGAAGCTCAGACACAATGCTGATTTTTTCTTCCTTCTTCAATAGTTCACCCCCTTCTTGATATCAGAGACTCCAGAATTAGAGAGTTACAACTATAAAGATCAGAATACGGTTGGCTGTGTTCTGCAAGCAGTTTCTCCAATTTCCTTCCAGTCTATGCAGGTCGCTGCAACTCGCTTCAGAGCAGAGTTAATAACTCGTTTAAGCAATCCATTTTAACAGGGATTGCACCTGCAGTCTCTGACTTATTTTAAGTTTTCACTAAGGGGTCTTGACCCCACTTCTACACTTCTATTTCCAACAACTAAATTTAGGTCGATGACAGACTCGATACAATTACAGGAACTCCGATACCCATAGTAGAAGAGATCGATATCTTCTTAAGATACCTCCCTTTACTGGATGATGGCTTTGCCTTCTCCAACGATTTTATTACTGTCTTGGCATTATCAATAAGTTTTTCTTTATCAAAAGATAACTTCCCGATTGATACATGTACAACACCAGCTTTTTCGGTCCTGTAATCAGCTCTTCCGGCTGTTATGTCTTTCACTGCCTTTGACACATCAAAAGTGACATTGCCTGATTTAGGATTCGGCATAAGGCCTCTTGGTCCAAGCACTTTCCCGAGTTTACCAACCATCCCCATTACATCAGGGGTTGCTACAACTTTATCAAAATCAAGCCATCCGGACTGAATTTTTTCAACTAAATCTTCAGCTCCCACAAATTCAGCACCCGCATCTGAAGCCTCTGTAGACTTCTCTCCTTTTGCAAAAACAAGAACTCTTATTTTTTTACCGAGCCCATGCGGCAAAACAACACTTCCCCTAACCATCTGATCCGACTTTTTCGCATCCACCCCAAGATTAACAGCCAGATCAACTGTTTCATCAAATTTAACATGAGTTAACTGTTTTAGGAGATCAACAGCTTCCTGAATGTCATACTGATTTGTCTTATCTATCTTTTGCCTGGCATCAATATGTTTTTTACTCATTTAAACCCCCGAATAGGGGTCAGGTCTTGAAATTTGACATGGACTACTTTTCATGCCTTTAAACACACCAATATGTCTCATGTCACATTTCAAGACCTGACCCCACTTGTTTTATTAATTTTTTTTGACCTCCACTCCCATACTCTTTGCAGTACCCTTTATAGTCTCCATGGCATGTTCAACATCGATCGCATTAAGATCCGGCATTTTTGTGCTCGCAATTTCCCTGACCTGATCCATCGTAATATTACCCACTTTTTCCTTATTTGGCGTACCTGATCCCTTAATTATGCCGGCAGCTTTTTTAATTAACTCTGAAGCTGGCGGAGTTTTCAGTATGAACGAAAAAGTCCTGTCCTTGTATATGGTAAGTACTGCAGGAATAATCGTATCCCCCATGGCCTGGGTCTGTGCATTAAAAGCCTTACAAAAATCCATTATGTTAATACCATGAGGGCCTAATGCCGGACCTATAGGCGGAGCAGGATTCGCCTTTCCAGCCTGGACCTGTAGTTTTACCATTGCCATTACTTCTTTTTTGGCCATTTATACCTCCACGAAAAAAACAAAAAATGAAAGATCAAAAATTAATATTAATGTATTTATTAATGATCCTTCCATAATTTCCATTTTTTATATTTGATTTTTTATTTCTTTATGCCTTTTCTACCTGAAAATAGGTTAATTCAACTGGAGTCTGCCTACCAAAAATAGTTACCATCACACGTAACTTGTTGTGATCTTCATCTATATCATCGACAAACCCATTAAAATTTGCAAAAGCACCATCAATTATTCTTACGGAATCACCTCGATCGTATTGTGCTGTAGCCTGTAAGACAGGACCTGTTTCGATCTGCTGAACAATAGTTTCAATTTCTTCCTGCAGCAATGGAGTTGGTTTTTCACTCCCCACAAAGCCGGTAACCCGTGGCGCACTATTAACCAGATGCCACGTTTCATCATCTAACTCCATTTGAATAAGGATGTACCCAGGGTAAAATTTCTTTGACAGTTCCTTTTTCTTCCCTGACTTGACAGACATTACTTTCTCTGTAGGAATCAAAATCTGAGCAATTTTTTCGCTCAGTCCCCGTCTCTGGACATTATCTTCAATCACGGTTTTCACTTTTTCTTCATAACCCGAGTACGTATGCACAACATACCATTCTAATGACATAATTTCTCCTACTTTATAAGCATACCTATGAGTTTAGAAAGCAGCATATCGATCATTCCCAGAAATGCTGCAGCAATTAATACAAGGACCACTACAATTTTTGTGGAACCTATTACTTCCTCCCTTGAAGGGAATACTACTTTTTTTAACTCAATCTTAACTTCCCTGAAAAAGTTCTTTATTTTACTAAACATAATTTTCGCCCCAATTAATTCAATTCAAACAAAAATGGCAGGCCAGGAGGGATTCGAACCCCCAACCCTCGGATTTGGAGTCCGACGCTCTAGCCGTTAGAGCTACTGGCCTTATGCCTTTGTCTCCTTATGTTCAACATGTTTCCGACAGTGCCTGCAGTATTTCTTTAGAGTAAGTTTTTCCGTAGTATTCCTTTTGTTTTTTGAGGTTGAATAATTTTTATTTTTACAACTCGTACACTGTAATAATATTATGTCCTGCATCTAAAATACCCTCATCTCTCTATCCTTGTATTCATGAATTCGATTAATCTTTGTCTGTGTCCTCTTTAAACTTTTCCCGCGTTTCTCGCAGAAAGGTTTTATCGCTATAAACCCCTACTCATACTTTTCTTTACTCAATCACCTCTG
>CAYPIT010000034.1:0-15366 GCA_964410825.1 uncultured Nitrospiraceae bacterium | reverse complement strand
CAGGTTGCGAAATTTAAAGATGCCATTTCTTATCCCCCTAATTTGCAGATTGGTTGTTATGATTTTTTTCATTAGCCGTTACAGATGAATCTTTCATTACTTTTTATATCGAGTTAACTATACGTAATCTTTAATTAATTTAATTAGTTTCTATTGCGGAAAGCCAAAATTCTATTAACTGTCATTCCTCGACTTGATCGGGGAATGATAGTGTTTTCAAAGACTTCTGGATTGTCCAATTAAGCTTGCCCTCTGACTTGATCAGGGGGCCGGACAATGAATAAAAACTGACTTTCCACAACAGCAGCTAACTATGGAGATTGTGTGTGCAGACAGGCAAATAGAAATTGTTTCCCTGATTTTGTATGACATATTATTTAAATTCCTTATTTATATATTATTTCACAATTTTTTGGGCCAATTTTTTGGATTCTTTTTGGATTCTATGTTATAATTTGACGCTTTAGAATCCAGTTATATTTCAATTAAAGTCATATTTATTGCCCAAAGGAGATAATTGCCATGATTATTATTGGTGAAAAAATAAGTGTAATTGCAAAGAAAGTCAGGGAGGCGATGAACGCCCGTGACCCCAAACCGATTCAGGAACTTGCGGAAGCCCAGTGGAAGGCAGGCGCACATTTTATAGATGTAAATATAGGGCCGGCAGAAGACAACGGCGAAGACCTGATGAAATGGATGGTAGAAAGCATTCAGGAAAAAGTCAAGTCACCGCTTTGTCTTGACACCACGAATGCCTCTGCCCTTGAAGCCGGTCTCACAGTACACAACAATGAATGGGGAAAAGCACTCATTAATTCCACTTCCAATGAACCGGAAAGATTTATAATGCTCGAACTCGCTGCCAAATATAATTCGCTCTGTATTGCACTCACTCTCGGCAAAGGCAGTCTTCCTGCCGATGCAGAGGAACGATGCGGAATTGCAGCAGAAATTATGGCAAGGGCAGCCGAATTCGGCGTACCTATGGAGGATCTATATCTTGACCCCTTGATTCTTCAGGTTTGTACCATGCAGGATCAGGCACAGCATGCAATTCAGGCTATCAAGATGTTTCAGGAATTGAATGATCCACCGATGAAGACAGTCGTAGGGCTCAGTAACATATCAAACGGAGTTCCCAAGGAAATGCGCAGCCTTATTGACAGGGTTTACCTTACATTATTAATGTATGAAGGTCTTACAGCCGCAATAATGAATCCTCTTGACAAGGATCTCACTGACGTGGCAAAGACTTCTGATCTTTTCCTTGGAAATACTTTGTATGCTCATTCATATCTGGAAATGTAGCATAAATAAAAAATGATTTCCTTAATTTTGATTTTTAATCCTTGATTTTTTATTTTCTTGGAGGTTGATATGAGTTATGTAGTTCCAAAAGAAAGTTTTAGCGGCAAGGTACTGTCAGTTGATTTTGGGAAGGATGACAAGGTCCTGACACTGGGCGGTGATAATGCTTTACCCTTTTTGTCATTCGATGGTAAACTCCCTAACAGGCCGATAATCGCCTTTGAAGTCCAGGACTGCGCTCCTGATGACTGGCCTGATACGGTAAAAGACGTATATAAGGATGTCAGCAGTGACCCCGTTGTCTGGGCAAAACACTGTCAGGATAATTTAGATGCAAAAGCAATCGCACTCAGACTGATCAGCACTCATCCTGACAAAGAGGACCGGTCTGCTGAAGATGCGGCGGGAACAATAAAAGAAGTCCTGTCAGCTATAAATGTTCCCCTTATTATTCTCGGCTCCAACAATATAGAGAAAGATGCATCCGTACTTGTTGCGGCTGCCGAGGCTGCAAGCGGAAACAACTGTATAATAGGCAAAGCCCAGGAAGGCAATTATAAAACGATTGTAGCTGCCGCCCTTGCTCACAATCATAAACTTATCGCGATGTCGGAGCTCGACATTAACCTGGCGAAGCAGCTAAATATCCTTATCACCCAGATGGGATTTGACAAAGAGAAGCTGATTACCGATCCGATGTGTTCCGCACTGGGCTACGGTCTTGAGTACACATATTCTGTTATGGAAAGAATAAGGCTTGCAGGTCTGGCCCAGAATGACCCAACCATGCAACCGCCAATTCTTGGTGATGTAGGAATGTATGTATGGAAAATCAAGGAGACTGTTGCCGGTGAATCAGATGTCCCTGATTGGGGGGCTCTTGAAGAAAGAAGCATCGCATGGGAGACAATGACAGCAACATCAATGATTATGTCCGGTACTAATTTGTTGATAATGAGACATCCACGGGCAATCGAAAATGTGGAAAAGACGATTGAAGAATTAATTGCATAATGAGTAACAGGTAACGAGTGATGTGTAAAAAAATAAATGACAGATTGCGGATTTCAAATTACAGGTTACGGATTACTTATCACTGATTACTATATATAATGGAGGATTAATATGGCGTTAACTGGAGTGCAGATATTTAAACTTCTTCCAAAGACCAACTGTAAAAAATGCGGGTTTCCAACATGTCTTGCCTTTGCAATGAAACTGGCGCAGGGAGGGGTAGACATCTCAGCCTGTCCTGACATTTCTGATGAAGCTAAAGCGACCCTTGGCGAAGCTTCTGCTCCACCAATCAGATCATTTGATCTGGGAACCGGTGAAAAGGCCGTAAAACTGGGCGGTGAAACCGTTGTTTTCAGACATGAAAAAAAGTTTGCAAATCCATGCGCACTTGCATTGAACATAAAAGATAATCTTAGTGATGATGAACTTGCTCAAAAGGCGTCTGAAGTAGAAAACTCCGAAATTGACCGTGTTGGACAGATATTACGGGTCAATGCGATATCGGTTGAGTATGCTTCAGGAGATAGCGCTAAATATGAAACTGTTGTTAAACTTATTGCTGAAAAGGCACCTGACGCAGCTATCATATTGAATTGTAAGGATACAGCTGCAGCCGAAGCTGCTGTTAAGGCTATTGCAGACAGAAAGCCTCTTCTCTATTGTGCTACTGATGAAACCGCCGAAGCTATGACAAACATCGCGAAAACAAACAGCGTTCCACTCGTTGTACGCGCAGACGGGCTGGAAGCATTGAGTGCTCTAACAGAAAAGGTCAAGGGACTTGGTGTAGACAACATTGTGCTTGACTCCGGGGCAAAAACCGCAAAAGAAATTATTGAGCACAACACGCAGATCAGACGTTCATCTCTTAAAAAGAGCTTTAAACCTCTGGGCTACCCTATAATAAATTTCGTCTTGAGGGACGATCCGATACTTGAAGCTTCTATCGCCTCTGTTGCTATAGTTAAATATTCATCCATAGTAATTTTAAGCAGTATCGAGAAGTGGAAAAACCTCGCTCTCTTCACATTAAGGCAAAATCTTTATACTGATCCACAGGTCCCGATGCAGGTTGATCAGAAAGTTTACGATATAGGCGAACCTGCAAAAGATTCACCTTTAATGATTACAACGAATTTTTCTCTGACATATTTTATAGTCTCTGGAGAAATAGAAAACAGTAAAGTCCCGAGCAGGCTTGCTGTAATGGATTGTGAAGGGCTCTCTGTTCTCACAGCATGGGCAGCGGGTAAGTTCACTGCTGCTAAAATAGCCCAGTTCATTAAAGAAAGTGGCGTGGGGGACCAGATAATAAATAAGGAGCTTATATTGCCCGGACAGGTAGCTATTCTGAGCGGTGCACTTGAAGACAAGCTCGAAGGATGGAAGATTACGGTTGGACCAAGGGAAGCCAACGCGATACCGACTTACCTGAAAGGCAGGGAAGCTTAATTATATTTTATTTGACAAGAATCATTCTTTTATTGTAATGTTTTTAATGTAAGCATTTTCATGAAACATGAAACCTGTAATGTTGGAGAGGGCTTATGGATAATTATAGGCATTTAAATATTAAATTAACACCCCAGAGACTCGCTATATTGAATTTTCTTGAGGGGAATGTCACACACCCTTCAGCAGATGAGATATATAAGGCTGTGATAAAACGTTTCCCGACTATGTCATTTGCCACTGTATATAATACGCTTGAAGCCTTGAAAACCATAGATAATGTGAAAGAATTGAAAATAGATTCAAGCAAAAAAAGATATGATCCGGACACAAGCAATCATCACCATTTAATATGTGTTAATTGTAAGAAAATAGTTGATATATATAAAGATTTTGAAATCAATTTATCAGATGACCTTACCAGTGGATTTGAAGTACTGGGCAAAAGCATCGAATTTCGCGGAGTTTGTGATAAATGCAATTAGCCCCGGTCAATGATTAAATTTCGGTAATCAGTGTTATCGATATTCTTAGTCTTTTTTAATCTGCGGAATTAATTTACATAATAAATATTCAAAACGATTTAATTGTTAGGAGGTCAAAATGTCAAAAATTATTGCCTCTGCAGCCATAAAGGCAGCCCACGCTCTTTTTGAAACAGCAGAGAAAATGCTCGAAAAAGCGATTGCTGACAAGGGCAAGGACCATGTCTTTGAGTTCCCTGACACAGCATTTTATCTCCCACAGATATATGCGATGACAGCATTTCCGGTAAAGACCCTTGCTGATATGAAGGTGGCTCTGGAGATGGCAAGAGAAATGCTTCATGATCAGCCGGAAGAAAAGTTGTGGAAACCTTATCTCGGTGAAGCGCTTGATTCAGGAATGGCTACCCTCTTCTGCGAAGAAATAATACTTGCACTTAGATATCTCAATGGCCTTGAACCGGTTACTGACCCGGAAACGGGATATGTTTACAACGGTTTTATAACTGATACGATCCAGAGAAATCTTGGTATTCAGCTTGTTGACGGCAGAATGCCGGGATTTGCGGCTATAATCGGTGCAGCGCCGGATGAAGACATCGCTGTAAAGATTGTCAGGGAGTTACAGGAAAAAAACATTCTTGTATTTCTTTCCGGGGAGTCCAAAGACAGGAACGGCAAATTAACAAACGTTACCCGTCAGCTTCTCAATAAAAATGTTGAGCTTGGATGGGATACATATATCGTTCCTCTTGGTCCTGATACCGAACACACCCTGTACGCGCTTTCCTGGTCAATCAGGGCATCCATGATCTTTGGAGGAAACAAGCCCGGAGATTACAAGGCACACCTTAAATACACTAAAGACAGGGTCTTTGCATTTGCGCTGGTACTCGGAGAGCTTGATGACATTAAATGGTCAACAGGAGCGGGCGCCATTAATATGGGATACCCTGCAATATGTGACACAGATATTCCGGTCATTCATCCTACAGGTGTATGTACTTATGAACATGTTGAGAAAGAATTTGATCACGACAAGATCGTTCAGAGAGCTTTCGAGGTCAGAGGACTTAAGGTTACTGTCGAGAAACCCCCTATACCCGTGGCTTATGGTCCTGCATTTGAAGGAGAGAGAATCAGAAAAGAGGATATGTTCATCGAGTTCGGCGGACAGCGCACCCCTGCATTTGAGTTGGTAAGGACCAGGGAACTGGAAGAGATAGAAGACGGGAAGGTAACAATCATAGGAACTGATGTTGAAGAGAGATTTAAAGCCGGCGGGAAAATGCCTCTTGCTATCGTTATTGACGTAGCAGGAAGAAAAATGCAGAAGGACTTTGAGGCAATAATAGAAAGGAAACTTCATCACAATATAAATGAGGCCCAGGG
The DNA here is from genome assembly GCA_964410825.1 of uncultured Nitrospiraceae bacterium. Taxonomy (GTDB): domain Bacteria; phylum Nitrospirota; class Thermodesulfovibrionia; order UBA6902; family UBA6902; genus CAZVHL01. The sequence continues at coordinate 9,709 of CAYPIT010000034.1, read as the reverse complement.
CCTATGGCATATGGGTCAGCGTGATATTGTCTGGATGAGAATCAGTAATCAGGCATTTAAAGACGGAATCACACTTGAACATATTGGAGTTATTCATAACACCATGTCACACAACAGGTTCAAGGCAATTGTGGATAAGATTCAGGTTACGCTTTATTTTGACGAAGAAGATGTTCTTAAGCTCCAGGAAGAAGCAAAAGCGGTATATAAAGAAAGAGATCACAGGCTTGCCGGTCTAACTGATGAATCAGTAGACACTTACTATTCATGTCTTCTATGTCAGTCCTTCGCACCGTCTCATGTCTGCGTAATTAGCCCGGAACGTCTTGGACTATGTGGAGCGTATAACTGGCTCGATACTAAGGCCGCCTACGAGATCGATCCTACAGGAGGTAACCAGCCGATCCAGAAAGGAGATGTGCTGGATGCAACTCAGGGCAGATGGGCCGGAGTAGACGAATACTTAAAGAGTAATTCCGCCGGAATGGTTGAATCTCTTAATTTATACACTATAATGGATAATCCCATGACATCATGCGGATGCTTTGAGTGTATTGTCGCAATAATCCCGGAAGCTAATGGAATTATGCTCGTCCAGAGAGGTCACACCGGAATGACACCTGCCGGAATGAAATTTTCCACACTGGCTGGAACTGTTGGCGGCGGCACCCAGAACCCGGGTTTTGCGGGTATCGGGGTAAACTTTATTACGAGTAATAAGTTTCTATTTGCTGACGGCGGAATCAAGAGAATAGTCTGGATGACAAAAAACCTTAAAGAGAGAATCGCTGAAGATTTTAAAATACGATGCGAAGAAGAAGGGGTCCCGGACTTTCTTGATAAAATTGCTGACGAATCAATTGCGGAAGATTCAGAAAAGTTGATGGAATTCCTTTCAAGCGTCGGACACCCGGCGCTTGAAATGGATCCGATGTTTTAAAGACATCGACTAATAAAAAGTGAGAAGTAAAAAGTGAGAAGTGAGAAGTAACAGATATATTTGTCGTACGTTACGTTTCACTTGTTACTCATTACGATTTGGGGAGGTTTTATGGAGAAAGCAATAAAAAGCGCAAATACATCAGCAGAAGAAATACTGGAATGGGGGGAGTCACACGATATACAGACCTGTTTTGACCGCGCGTCAAAAATGAAGCCCTGCCCTATCGGTGAAACCGGAGCATGCTGCAAGGTATGCCATATGGGGCCTTGCAGACTCATTGGCAAAAACGCTGAAGAGGAAGTAACGGGTATCTGCGGCGCCGGTCTTCCTACTGTAGCAGCAAGAAATCTTTTAAGAATGATCGCTGCAGGTACTGCGGCCCACTCTGACCACGCAAGAGACATGGCGAATACGCTGCTTGCCGCCGCAACCGGGGAAGCCAAAGATTTTAAAATCACTGATGTAAAAAAATTATATAAAGTTGCTGATATTCTGGAAATAGAATTTGAAGGCAGGCCTGTCAATGATGTAGCCAAAGACGTTGCCGAAACATTCCTGCAGGACTTCGGCCGGCAGAACGGTGAAATTAATTACTGTAAAAGAGCGCCTGAGAAGACACAGGAGAGATGGAAAAAATATGGCATTACACCGCGCGGCATTGACAGGGAAGTTGTAGAAACAATGCACCGTACCGCGATAGGCGTTGACCATGAACCCGATCATTTGTTGACCCAGGGATTAAGAACCGCGCTTGCTGACGGATGGGGTGGATGCATGATTTCTACAGATATTACGGATATCCTGTTTGGCACACCAAAACCTATCAAGGCTGAAGCAAGCTTCGGAATATTCAAGGAAGACGAAGTCAACATGGTAGTCCACGGCCATGAACCAACCCTTGCTGAAATCCTTGTGGACGTTGCTTCGTCTCCGGACATGATTGAATACGCAAAGTCCAAAGGAGCTAAAGGCATAAACCTCGGCGGTATGTGCTGTACAGCAAACGAAGTGCTCATGAGACACGGGATACCGACAGCAGGAGGTTTTACCAATCAGGAACTGGGAATTATGACAGGACTGATTGATGCCCTTTCGGTTGATGTACAGTGTATTATGCCCGCTATTGCGAAGCTGTCAAAAAAATTCCATACCAAGATTATTACTACAAGTCCAAAGGCAAAAATACCCGGCGCAGAGCATGTAGAGTATGACGAACACCACGCAAGAGAAACTGCTGAAAAAATCATCAAAATAGCTATAGACAATTTTCCGAACAGAACAACAGAGGGAAGTCACATAACCGAAAAATTTCCGTTAATCGGAGGTTTTTCCCACGAATATATTGAGTATATGCAAGGCGGAAAATGGCGCGGATCTTTCAGACCTTTGAATGATGCGATAATGGCAGGAAGAGTCAGGGGCGTTGTAGGTCTTGCCGGGTGTGATAACCCGAGAGTTCCATCTACAGGGCTGCACAGATTTATCGCAATGGAACTTATTAAAAACGATGTACTAATCGTTTCAACCGGCTGCGGTTCAGCTGCATGTGGAACAGCCGGGTATCTTACTCCTGAAACCGCTCTTGAGATGGCAGGCCCCGGCCTCAGGGAAGTCTGCGAAGCAATAGGCATCCCGCCTATACTCCATCTCGGTGCCTGTGTAGATAATTCAAGGATACTGACAATTGCTTCGGCAATGGCTGCCGAAGGTGGTCTCTCTGATGAAATCGGAGGAATGCCTGCGGTTGGTATCGCACCTGAATGGATGTCCGAAAAGGCTATTGCGATCGGCGTTTACTTTGCTGCATCCGGCGTGCCTGTTATATTTGGTGGTAAATCTCCGGTAGGCGCAAGTAAGGAAGTTACTAAAATTATGACGGAAGTCTGGATGGAAAGATATATGGGAGCACTTCATTTTGAGCCGGACCCTGAGAAGGTACTTACAATAGCTCTTGATTATATCGATAAGGCAAGGGAAAACCTGAAATTGAGAAAATATGAGCCGGGTAAATTCGGCGCAGAAAGAGTATTGATGGATATGGCAGCCAGAAGGGAACTGGAAAAACACTCGGCAGTACCACACGCAGGAGTAGGAGGAATCAATGAGCCTGAAGGTTAACGAAGTCCTGGGACATGCAATTGACGTCCTGACAGAATCACAGAAAAAAAGGGGTGTCCTGATTCACGCCTTCCAGCAAATCCAGGAAGAGCACAATTTCCTGCCGGAAGAAGAGCTGATAAAACTATCGAAAAATCTTCAGATACCCATGTCGGATGTTTACAGTGCCGCCACCTTTTATAAACAGTTTTACTTTTCCCCGCGAGGCAAAAAAATTGTGAGAGTATGTACCGGAACAGCATGTCATGTCAGAGGCGCTGATAAAGTCCTGCACAAGATTAAAGATGAATTTGAGATAAAAGAATCAGAGACAACACCAGATCTCGCGATGACGCTCGAAACAGTAGGATGTATCGGCTGCTGCGGGCTGGCTCCTGTGGCAACAATTAATGAAGAAATTGTTGGTGAAATTAATATGAATAAACTGGAAGGTATTGTTGATTCAATAAAGGATGCGAAATAGGATGGGATAATGGCACAGCTCAATAATACTAAAGAACTTAAGGAACTCAGGCAAAAGCTTGGAAAAGAAACATTTAAACCGGACGCCTTGAGAGCAAGAGTATGTTGTGGCACCGCCTGCACAGCAACCGGCGCCCATAGCGTAATCGACTCATTCAATAAAGAGGCAGCTGAAAGCGGAGTTGAAGTAGAAATCGTAAAAACAGGTTGCCAGGGAATATGTCAGAAAGGTCCGGTACTTAAAGTCGAACCTACGAATATATTTTATCAGCGTACCAGGCCGGAAAATGTGCCATCCATTATGAATTATTCAATGTCGGGAAATATGCCTTACAGGCAGGGTCTTTATCGCGACAATATTCTCAGCGATCCTATTACTGAAATGACTGATATCCCTTTTTACAAAAAGCAGTTAAGAATTGCCCTCAGAAATAATGGAAATATCGATCCTTGCAACATTAACCATTACCTTGCAGTTGGAGGTTATGCCGCCCTGGAAAAAGCCTTAGATTCATTGAGTTCCGATAAGGTTCTTAATGAAGTGGATAAAGCAAATCTAAGGGGAAGAGGAGGCGCAGGATTTCCGGCCGGCAGAAAATGGGCACACACAAAATCAGCGCCCGGCAAGATCAAATTTGTGATTGCCAATGGTGATGAAGGCGACCCGGGCGCATTTATGGACAGGTCCATAATGGAAGGCGACCCTCATAGTCTTCTTGAAGGGATGTTACTGTGTGCATATGCAATTAATGCAGAATACGGAATAATTTACGTCAGACATGAATATCCCCTTGCCGTTAAAAACCTGAAAATTGCTATACAGCAGGCAAACGAACTTGGTGTCCTTGGTAAAAACATTCTTGGAACTGATTTTAATTTTACCGTAGATATTAGAGAAGGCGCAGGCGCTTTTGTATGTGGTGAGTCAACAGCTCTCATTGCTTCTATTGAAGGTGAAAGAGGTTTCCCAAGACCAAGACCACCAAGGCTTTCTCAGCCCGGAGGCGGTGCATGGGGGCATCCGAGTAATCTGAATAATATCGAAACCTATGCCTGTGTTCCGGTTATCATTGATAAAGGAGCAGACCATTTCAGGTCTATCGGGACCCCAACTTCACCTGGCACAAAGGTCTTTGCACTTACTGGAAAAGTGAAAAATACCGGTCTTGTTGAAGTTCCGATGGGTATATCCCTAAGAGAGATTATTTTTGACATTGGCGGCGGCATACTTGGTGATAAGAATTTCAAGGCGGTCCAGACCGGTGGCCCATCCGGTGGCTGTATTCCTGCCGAACACCTGGACATTCCGGTTGATTTCGATTCATTATGGTCCGTAGGGTCTATGATGGGATCCGGCGGAATGGTCGTAATGGACGATGATACCTGTATGGTAGATATTGCAAGATTCTTCCTTTCGTTCACTCAATCTGAATCATGCGGAAAGTGTCCTCCATGCAGAATAGGCACCTATCAGATGCTCCAGATACTTGAAAGAATAACATCAGGTGATGGTAAGCGGGGTGAGATCAGGAAACTTGTTGATCTCGGTAAATATATACAGCAGGGCTCACTTTGCGGCCTGGGCCAGAGCGCCCCTAACCCTGTTCTCAGCACCATTAAATATTTCAGAGAAGAATATGAGGAGCACATTTATGAGAAATACTGCAGGGCAAATGTATGCAGCGGGACAGGAGCTTTTGTCATTGATCAGACTAACTGCTTCAGGTGTGGCTTGTGCAAAGAGGCATGCGCCTTTGACGCCGTTATCGAGACAAGGAACAGATACCTGATCGATCGCTCAGCATGCACACAGTGTAAGGCATGCTATGCAGCATGTCCGATCAATGCGGTCATGATAAGGAAACCGAGACACGTTACTCTTGAGGAGGTGTTCAAGGTTCCGACCGAAAATATAGAAATTATAGACAGGAGGGCCAAAATGATCCTTAGAGATATTCTCGAGAAAAAATCTTCAGAAATATTTACCATCTCAGATGATGAGAACGCAGACGCGGCATTAAAATTAATGGCAGAAAAAAATATTAGTGATGTGATTGTTGTTGATGAAAACGGCAAACTGGCCGGCATCTTTACTGAAAGAGATGTTGTGCGTTATATCCACAGTAATGTCTGCCTTGACACAGTGCCCATTAAAACCCTGATGACAAAGAAAGTGATTACTTTTGACCCTTCCACAGAAATCAGCGCCGCTATCCAGTTAGTGGCAAAAGAAAATATACGACATCTTCCTGTAGTTGAAGGAGACAAATTGCTTGGAATCATTACGTATCGAGACCTTGTAGCTCATGTTCTCCCGGAAGTTATCTACATGGCCGAGGCGATTTACTGAGGCAAAGGATGACTGAAAAGAAGAAAATAATAAAGGTAGAAGACATTAAGGCTAAGGCAGACAAAAAAGTCTGCCCTGTTGAACGATCATTATTTTATGTGTCTGAATTTCTGGCAGGCCCGATGTGCGGCCGGTGTTTCCCTTGCTCTATGGGCTGCTATGAGGCAAGAAATATTCTCTATAATATAATCGAAGGTAGCGGGATAGAGTCAGACCTGTTAAGCCTTAAAAGAATTGCCGATGAGATGCTTATAAGTTCAATGTGTAAGAAAGGGAAAGACACTGCCCGATTTATTATTGAGTGGTTGAGTACAGATGTCTTTCATCAGCATATCGAAGGCATATGTCCTGACAAAATATGCGGTGCATTTATTGAATTCAGGATTATCCCCGAAAAGTGCACATTGTGTGGTATCTGTAAAGATATATGTAAATATAATGCGATTCATGGAGAAAAGATAAAGCCTTTTCAAAGCGGATACCATCCGTTTGAAATCAGACAGGCAAAATGCTTTAAATGCGGAGATTGCATTAGGGTCGGCGGAATGTATATATGTCCTGAAGAAGCGATCGTTATTTCTGATGTTAAAACAGGAAAGCCGATAGGCGTAATTTAAAATTTGAGATTTGAGATTTAATATTTATGATTTTCTAATTTGAAATTTGTGATTGTTTATAAGGGGGTTTAGATGGCCAAGAAAATTACTCTTAAAATTGACGGCAATGAAGTCAAGGTTACTGAAGGGACCAACCTCATTGATGCTGCAGAACAAGCGGGAGTTCACATTCCGAATCTCTGCTATTTAAAAGGCATGAAAGGTGTCGGCGCCTGCAGAATGTGCCTTGTAGAAGTCGAAGGCCTTAAAGCTCCGATAATCGGTTGTACTACCAAAGCAAAAGACGGAATGGTCGTCAATACAAAGACTGAACAGGTCGAAAAGGTCAGAAAATTTGTTATAGATCTGATCCTGTCGATGCATCCACTTGACTGCATGACCTGTACTAAAGCAGGAGTGTGTAATCTTCAGCAATACTCGTATGATTTCGAAATCAAGGAATCAAACTTTACGCGTAAAAAATTCGGTTACCCCATTGACGAGGCTAATCCTTTTATCAAGAGGGATCCGGACTATTGCATCCTCTGCGGAAGGTGTGTGAGAGTCTGCAAAGAGCAGGGAACGAATGTCCTTGATTTCATGGGAAGAGGTATTGGCTCAAAGGTGACTACTGCGAAAGATAATCCTCTTAACGAATCGGACTGCACGTTCTGCGGAAGCTGCGTTGACGCCTGCCCTGTAAACGCCCTGCTCGAAACAGACCGGTGGAGAAAGGGCAGAGAGTGGGAATATGATAAAACGGATTCAGTCTGTCTTGCGTGTGGTAATGGTTGCGATATCGTCGCACGTTCAAAAGACGGGACAGTGTCCCGGATAAATGCCGGCGCTGAAGAAGGCTCTGTCGAAAAGTATATCTGCGCTATCGGCAGGTTCGGCTTTGAATCGATGACGTCAGACGCAAGGGTCACTGCCCCGATGAAGAGAGTCGACGGAATACTGCAGGAAACAACCTGGGAAGATGCCCTCACGATAGTCTCAAGCAAACTGAAAAAAGCCGGCAGCAAAGCAGGCATTATCAGTACAGCAGGTCTCCTCAATCAGGATGCCTTTATCCTGTCAAAGCTTGCCTCTGATGTCATTAAAACAAAGAATGTTGATACAACCGTCAGTCTTTATGCTGATGCGGACTCAATGAAATCATCTGATTCTGTAACAATGGATGAACTGGACACAATTGTACTTGCAGGGCTGAACCCCTCCCAGTGGGACAGGGTACTGCCCGCTCTTGACGCGGCGATACGGAGAAGAGTTGCACGAGGCGCCAATCTCATTTATATAAATAACTATCCCCCTGCCCCCACATTAAGCAACTGGGGATTTGCGCCTGTTGCTGCTGTCAATATTGAAGACGACGAGGCTACATCCATTGCACAGATCGCAAAGTCTCTCATTGCCAAAGGCAAAAAAGCGGGTAAAGACCTGAAATCGGCTGTTGAAGATTTAGAAGTAACAGACCAAATAGACAAGGCAGCATCATTAATTGTCGAAGCCAAAAACCCGGTTATATTTTGTACCCCTTCTCTCTTTAATGCATCCAGAAACCTTTCATTACTGCTTAAGATTAAAGTTGTCGCTGTTCCTTTTGAAGCAAATGCCAGAGGCGTGGTGTCAATGGGCCTGGTTACCGGAGGTAAAACTTATTCCGAGATGGCAGCAGGCGGAGTTGATCTCCTCTATGCAACAGGAGAAGTGCCTCTGGCTAAAAGACCGGATGTCAATTTTCTGATTGCCCAGACATCTTATTTAAGCGATCTGGCAAAAGAGGCGGATATCATACTTCCAGCATCAACATATCTGGAATCAAAAGGATCGATAATGAGTTTTGCAGGGAAAATAAAAGAACTTAACAAGGCAACTAATCCAATAGGATCTTCAAAGCAGCACAAAGATATTTTCATTGAACTGTCAAAGATCCTAGGCAGTCCCATAAAGGATTCTGCTTCTAATATCAAAGTTGCATTCGGAGTCAGTGTCAAGCCGGTATTTAGTGCATTTGAGAAAAAACAGGGAGTAGACGTCAGTCCTGCTGAGATTATCGAATCTCTGAATGTTAATGTTACCAATAATTCAAAGCTTTTGTGGTTTAAGGAAGCAGAAGAAGCAACAGCGAAATAGCTCTGAATAGCATTCCCAAACACCAAATGTCATTCCCCGACTTGATCGGGGAATCTGGTCTTCAACTAAAGAGTCTGTCTCACAATACGGAAAAAGCAGATATTGTCATTCCGGGCTTAATCTGGAATCTAGTTATCTATAAGTAACTTATTGAATTTGCAAGTAATTTAACCTTTAATCCCACGGCGCACTTGTAAACCATCTTGCCTTGAAGATGTTGAAGTCACTTACACCTACGTTACCGTTAGAATCAAAATCAGCATCGGCATTCCAGTTAGGACTTGAGGTATTAGAGAACCATGATGTCTTGAAAATATTAAAGTCACTTACACCAACATTGCCGTTATTATCAAGATCACAATCACACATGTTCCCATATCCGTCACCATCCGTATCCTGCTGTCCTGGATTACCTGTCATATAACAGTTGTCAATATTATCTGGAATACCATCGCCATCTAAGTCCGGCAAAGAAATATCTAACATGTTACGGACAAATATATCTCTTACACCGTTATTATCATTTATAACCAGATTCGTTGAATCAGATTCAAACGCCACATACTTTCCATTAGAGCTTATCGCAGGAGCAAAGTTGTTGTTGTCTGCCTCAATATCATTATTATTAACAGATGCGCGTATAGTTTCACCAGTCACAATATCATTAACAAATATATCTCTCTGCCCATTTATATCATTCTGTACCAGATTCTCTGCTAAGGATACAAATGACACATATGCACCATCCGCACTGATCGCTGCTGAAAAACTGTAATAATTCCCCTGAATTCCCGCAGAATCAACAGATGCGATAAATGTATCGATCTGACCGGTTTCGTCGAAGATTCCGTCTCCGTCAACATCCCGGTCATGGATAAATATGTCCCTCTGCCCATTTAGATCTCCCGCTACAAGGTTAGAAGCATTAGACTCAAAAGCTATATATCTTCCGTCCGAACTTATTGATGCCGAAAAACTGCTGTTATCTCCGAATGCCCCATTAGAGTCAATGGATACGACAGTAGTGCCAACGCCACCGGTTTCATCGAATATTCCATCACCATCAACATCGCGGTCATGCACAAAAATATCCCTGAAAGCGCC
>CAYPIT010000033.1:0-15488 GCA_964410825.1 uncultured Nitrospiraceae bacterium | reverse complement strand
TCAACAGCCTGTAAAGGGCTGACCCCTTCTCATTCATATACATAAAATATATCGTGATGTTCCTCCCGCGTTAAAATCTTATCAATAAATCCTTGACAAATACTCATAGTTTTGAGTAAATTTACTCAATATATTGAGCAAATTGTAATATGTTTAAAAGACCGGTCCATAAAACACTTCTGAGGAGACTCTCGGCAAAGAGACACTTCATTCAGGTTCTCGCTGGTCCAAGACAGACCGGCAAAACAACCCTGGCCAGGCAGCTTATGTCTGATATCGATATGGCAAGCCATTATGCCTCTGCCGATGAACCAACCCTGAAGGATCTATCGTGGATAGAGCAGCAGTGGGAAGTTGCCCGGACAAATGCACTGACAGGGGGAAGAAAGAAGAAAACTCTACTGATCCTGGATGAGATTCAGAAAATAACAAACTGGTCTGAAATAGTCAAAAGACTGTGGGATGATGATACATTGAATAATCTGCCATTACACGTGATTATACTTGGATCATCTCAATTACTTTTGCAGAAGGGACTGACAGAAAGCCTCGCCGGACGATTTGAGGTAATTCCCGTTACCCACTGGTCTTTCATCGAGATGAAGGAAGCATTTGGCTGGAATATGGATCAATTCGTTTACTTCGGAGGTTACCCCGGAACTGCAAAGTTAATAAGGGACCAGCGGAGATGGTCCCGATATATTATCGACTCTTTGATTGAAACCACAATTTCAAGGGATATCCTGCTCATGACCAGGGTGGATAAACCCGCCCTTTTGCGCCGCCTCTTTGAGCTGAGCTGCAGTTATTCCGGACAGGTATTGTCTTATCAGAAAATGATTGGACAACTTCAGGATGCCGGAAATACAACTACACTTGCTCATTATTTAAATCTGCTTGAAGGGGCCGGGCTTGTATCAGGCCTGCAAAAATACGCTGGTCAGCGTGTTCGACAAAAGGCATCCAGCCCGAAACTGCTGGTTCTTAACACAGCACTCATGACAGCCACTTCACAACGTACATTCACGGAGGCAAAACAGGATACTGATCTGTGGGGGCGACTGGTTGAATCAGCTGTTGGTGCATCTCTGGCTAATGGCCTGAAAGGGCAAGCCGGCGACCTTTATTACTGGTCTGGTCGTAATCATGAAGTGGATTTCGTATTAAGCAGAGGGAGCAAGCTTTCAGCGATTGAGGTTAAAAGCGGACGCAGAAAAGGCACGCTCCCGGGTATCACCGCCTTTTCAAGCAAATTCAGTGTAAGGAAGAAATTATTGGTGGGCGCGGATGGAATACAGCTTGAAGAGTTTCTGACTTCACCTGTCGATAAGTGGCTGATGTAAAGAAAGCACATGTTAATATTCTCAAGAACTGGCATTGGATAATTCATCATTAGACCAGAACAAGAAAAGGATTAAAATGATATCGTTTGAAATTATGAAAGCAGATGGCATAGTCATTATTGAGCCATCCGGCGCACTTGAACAAACTGATTTTGAGCAACTGACCGAAGAAATTGATGCATACATCAGTGACCAGGGTCATGTTAAAGGATTAATAATACACACCAAAGACTTTCCCGGATGGGTAAGTTTTGGGGCATTCATACATCATATGAAATTCATAAAAGATCATCATAAAAAAATCAAACGGGTAGCTGCAGTAACTGATTCAAAATTCATGTCAATTGCTCCAATGATAGCTAATCACTTTGTGTCTGCTGAAGTGAAGCATTTTGACTATGCTGATATGGATGCTGCAAAGAAATGGATGCAGGAAAAGGTCTAACTATTTCTGTGAACGTAGGAGAAATGTTAAACCATCGATATAAATTCAGACTCAGGAATCTTTTTATGATTTTTATGCTATTCATATTGATGGCATCTGTATCATCTGCTGAAAAAAATGTTTCTCTGAAATACGACCGCATTGCCCTGGAAAATAAATGGAAAAGCCGTATCAGCGCATTTCTTGATAAAGGAGTTATTCCGCTAATTGACCTTGAATCAAGTCTTAAACAAAAGGACGGAGAAAACTATCTTCAAAAAACATTGCCTGTAATGGACAGGTTAGGCATAGCACTTATTGCCTTTGACGGTTATCAGGCTCCAAAGAAAAAGAAAACACAGAAGGGTTATCGGTGGGGATATTATATTCATGAAATTGTCAACGCTTATCCGGATCGTTTTATTCTTGCATCTAATGGTGGAACTAACAAAAACTGGCTGCTTCAGAAGGATTCATTTGTTAGCCAGACAGAGGAGCAAGTCAGCACCGGAGATTATTTCCTCATGGGTGAGTTTGATTTTCGACATTATATGTCAGGGCATCAATGTATGACTAACCAGACGGACAGGGACAGTGATATTTCGGTCAAAAGTGAGAATGGCCGCCGAATCTTTGCTCTTTCTGAAGAAACAGGAGTTGCGTTCGTCATTCACCTTGAGCCTGAAGACCGTCCATTATTAGAGATAGAAGAGATGCTCACCGCATATCCTAATGCAAAAATTATATGGGCTCACTTTGGTCAGATTCGTTACCCGAAAATGGAATCTAAGTTCGGCCACAAGCTTGTACGCCATCTACTTTCTACTTATCCCAATTTATATTTCGACATTTCAAACGGCGCCCCTGGTCGCAGATATAAATGCAACGGGAACATTCTTGATACGGTGATTTGGCAAGATGGTGTTTTAGGTTCTCAGAAAAATACTCTCAAGCATGAATACAAATCTATTCTTATTGAATTTAGCAAGCGCTTTGTTGTTGGTACAGACTATGGAGGCGGCAGAAAACAACTTCCCGGGTTTTTAAGTGACAGGATAAAAAATATACGTTTGATCATGCGTGATTTGCCAGATGAAGCCAGGCACAATATTGGCTATCGGAATGCCTGGTTTTTACTAACAGGCAAACCATGGGATAGCAACATTAAAAAGCAAAACTGACCCGTCCAATCCGGGGGAGTGGATATAGACGGGTCAGAAAAGTGCATGACTTTTTTTGGAGTCATTCAACTTTTACGGAGATTTTCTTTTTCTCCTCAATCGCCTTCGGGCTCTTAGGTATCTTTACAGTCAAGACACCTTTTTTATAGCTTGCCGCTGCCTTGCCTGACTCGATTTCAACATGCAGAGGAATCGTACGGCAAAAAGACCCGTAAGAACGCTCCATGCGATAGTAGTCTTTAGCTTTGTCTTCTTTCTCTTCTTTCTTCTCACCTTTGATTGTTATTGAATCGTGATTGAGAGTAACGTCAATGTCCTTTTCATTTATCCCGGGTAGTTCAGCAGAAATTCTGATTTCCCTGTCGTTTTCAGTTACATCAACATTAGGGGTAAAAGAGGCTGCATGACCGCCCCAAAACGGTTCCAGATCAAATCCGCCCCACAAGTCTTCGAACATTGAATCCATATCGTGACGCAAAACAGAAAATGGATCCGCAACATCACGTTTGACAAGTACACTTTTTTTGTTAAACGGGTTAAGTGCTCTAAGTGTCATAGATCACATCTCCTTTCTTCAGGCTTCAGTCCTTACAGGGATTTTTCTTGTTCTTACCGCCTCGGTTTTTGGCAATGTTAATCTCAGTACCCCGTGTTTGACTGTTGCCAGTATTTTTTCTTTGTCGATTTCATCAGAAAGGGTAAAAACCCTGTGATAATCGCCAGTGCCATACTCTGATATCAAAAGCCTGTGTCCTTCCGGAAGTTTTGTTTCCACACGGCCATCCACCGTAAGAATATCTTTTTCAAGAGTAATATCAACAGACCTATCATCAACACCCGGCATGTCCGCAATCAACAATATGTCTTCCTTACGCTCTATAATGTCAACAGCGGGTAAATATACTTTTCCTGATCTGGTTCTCTCAAACCCTTCCTTTAAACCGGCTTCTTTTTTCTGAACTTCTTTTGTCGCTACTGTCATATCATTCACCTCCTATCCATCCTTGATTGTTATTTTTTTAGGTTTCTCAGCCTCTGCTCGCGGCAGTGTGATACGAAGAATCCCTTTTGAAAAACTGGCATCTACTTTATCAGCCTGAACATTAAAAGGAAGATCAACAGTCTTTGAAAACTGTCCGCCCCATCTTTCCCTTCTGTGAAATGATTCATCTTCCTTCAAATCTTCCGCTTTACGCGAACCGCGCAGAGTAAGCGATTTCCCGATAACAGATATATCGATATTATCCGCCGCAAGTCCCGGAATCTCAGTTGAAACCACTGCAGTTTCCGCATCAACCCACATATTAATTGTCGGAAACTCAAAGGACGTCCGCGAATGTAGCCCCGAAAGTACCCTGCTAAGTCTCTCGGTCTCATTCCATGGATCGAAAAATCTGTCATCACTACTAATTCCTGACCATAACATGCTCATCACTCTCCTTTCATATAACTTTTATCTTTTTTCGATTCTATATGAGCAAGCAGTGTGCCAGCAGTAAATTCTTATTAATTTCAATTAGTTAAAATGAGTTGAAGGATATAACGGTAAGCTAAATAGGCCATATTGGCCTATTATAATGAGGCTATTTTGACCTATGGGTCATTTTGTCCCGTTTAAGGATTATTTATTGAGTTTTCTTCTTAGGTTCCTGAGACTGACCCCCAGCAAAGAGGCAGCTTTGGTTCTGTTTCCATTTGTGTAATTAAGTGTCTTTCTGATCAATAATTCCTCAACACTTTTGAGGTCAGTACCGACAGGAATAAAGACACCTTTATTGCCTGATTCCTCATCAGTTCCATATTTAACCTGATTATCTTCATCAAGATGAGGGAGGACATGAAATGGAAAAATACGTTTCGTATTTTCTGGCAAGAGCGTCGCAATACGGGTCATAACATTTCTAAGTTCACGGACATTTCCTTTCCACGGATATTGCTCAAGTATATATATAGATTCTGATGAAAGGCTGGGATGAGGCGGCTGCCATCCCATTTCAGCAAATGCCCTCTCAAGAAAGTGAACCGCCAAAAGGGGGATATCCTCAATACGTTCCTTAAGAGGAGGCAGGTGAAGCCTCAATACACTCAGACGATAATAAAGGTCTTCACGGAATAGCCCGTCACTTACCGCTTTAAGCAGGTCTGAATTCGAAGCGGCTATCACTCGAACATTAATTGGGATAGATGTTTCACCGCCTATGCGATAGACACTCCCCTCTTCTATCACACGGAGAAGCCTTACCTGAAGATTGAGCGGCATGTCACCGATTTCATCCAGAAAAAGCGTACCGTTACTGGCAGTCTCAAATTTACCCTTGCGGGTTCTTATAGCGCCCGTAAAGGCGCCCTTCTCATGGCCGAACAACTCTCCCTCTATCAGACTTTCCGGAACTGCACCACAGTTAATCGGCACAAACGGCCCGGATGAATTGCGGCTCAAAACGTGAAGCACCCGTGCCACTAATTCCTTGCCAGTACCTGTCTCGCCAGTGATAAGCACTGTCTGATTGGAAGCCGAAATCTGCGGAATATGTCTCAAAGCCTGCTTCATGAGAGGAGATCGCAGCAGGAAATACGGCTTAACCTTCTCGATGATAGGGTCTATGATAGCAAGTGACTTACCGACTGTGCCCGGCCTTCCTATGCTTGTTTCTACCATACTTGCAAAACGCGCAGCATCAAGAGGTTTCTTTATATAATCGTCAACAATAAGCCTTACCGATTCCTGGGATGATTCAACTGAATCATACTCAGGATCAGCCAGTACATAAAAAAGAGTTTCGGGATTGTCTGACTTGTATTCTTTAATCATTTCTATGCACTGTTCATCAACCATATCAAGATCAGCAATAATCACGTTCACCGGAATTTGCGACAAAATGTTCGCGGCAATGTTAAAGTTCAGAGCAGAATGAACGTCAGCACCTATATCCTTCAATGAGCGTTCGATTGTGCTTAATGATGAATCGTTTTTTTCAAGGACTAAAACCGACAGCCCCTTTAAACTTGGTTTATTATTCATAACATTCTTTTTTTGCGATTCTAATTACTTGTCATCTGATTATATCAAATAATGCAATGAGTTGAGGTAATTTTGAGCTAATTTGCGTTACAATAGCAAGGCGCAATGCAGGAACGACCATCAAAAATATTTTTCTCAGGTATTGGCGGAAGCGGAGTCTCTGCAATTGCCTGTTTCATGGCTGACAAGGGCCACATAGTAGTTGGTTCAGACAGGATCTTTGACGCAACTCCTGGCAATACCCTTCAAAATACTCTAATTTCAAAGGGAATCACTATTGTTCCTCAGGACGGCAGCGGACTGGATACTACTTTTGACTTTGCGGTGTTCAGCACAGCTGTTGAATCCGACCAGCCGGAGATACTAAGATCTAAAGAACTCGGGATTCCAATAAAATACAGACCGGAATATCTTACCGAAATCACTTCAACTTATAAGACAATAGCTGTTTCCGGCACTAGTGGTAAATCAACCGCATCGGGTCTTCTCGCGTTCCTTTTGAAAAGACTGGGATACAGACCTAATTTTATTGGTGGAGGTAAAGTAAAGCAGTTTAAATCCGCTTCCAATCCCGGAAATTTTCTTACGGGAAATTCAGATTACCTGGTCATCGAGGCTTGTGAGTCAGATGGTTCAATCGTTCGATACAGACCGGAATATTCGATTGTCCTGAACCTTGCCCTTGATCATAACCCTGTAGATAAAACCTCAAAGATGCTTCAGTCCTTTATGGATAATACAGGCCGCCAAATTATTATTAATGCTGATGATGACAATCTCGGACGCATCAAAAAGAGCGGGTTAATTACTTTCTCAATCCTTAATCCTTCTGTGTACAGGGCTGTTGAGATCAGGTATCATTCATTTAGTACAGACTTTGTTGTAAACAAAACAAGGTTCAGTCTTTCTTCACCGGGCAGACACAATCTTTATAATGCTTTGTCATGTATTGCACTTTTCTCGCAACTCGGCATCCCGCTCGATGATATAGCAGCTAACCTGCACGAATTCAAAGGAATTGATAGACGTTTTGATATCAAGCTCAAGGATGGGAATTCCCTTGTTATTGACGATTACGCTCACAATCCCCATAAAATCACATGTTTGATGGATACAGTTAAGCCTATAAGCGATAAAATCTGCTATATATTCCAGCCTCACGGATTCGCTCCAACCAGGATGATGAAAAAGGAATATATCAAAGTATTTGCAGAGAATCTTCGCAACTCTGACCACCTTATACTTCTTCCTATTTATTACGCCGGAGGAACAACATCCAGAGACATTTCCAGCCATGACCTCGCAAAGGGCATAAGGGATGGGAAAAAATCTGTTGAGGTTATTGAAAGCAGATCAGATATTTTAAACAGACCCGTTAATTATAAGGCCTATATTATTTTCGGTGCGCGTGATGATAGTCTTTCCGGTTTTGCGGAGGAGATTGCTGATATGATTCAGAATGAGGGGAATTCCTGATCAGGAACGGCTATTTTTATTCTTTTGTGACGCTACCTGCAGCCTCTTTATTTCTTTTTTGAGCTCTTTCATCTTGACTTCCCGGCCTACAGACATTTCATAGAATTTTTCAAGTTCATCAATTCTTGTCTTTATCTCTGCTTCCATTGTCTTGCGCTCAGTAATATCTTCACACGTGGTAATTATGCAAATATGCTCATTATCCTCATCAGTCACAACGTCAGACATGAGTTGCACAGGAAATGTGCTTCCGTCTTTTCTCTTATTTATACTTTCCCTTTTCCATCGTTTCATTTTCTTAATCTGCTCAACATTCAATGTTTTCCAGGATTCAGAAGGGGCAAATATTCTTACATTCTTCCCCTCCAGGTTTTCTTTTGAGTATCCATGCATCGCTAATTCAGCTGAATTAATATAGAGGATATTACCCTTAAGATCAGTGATCGTAACTCCGATCTGCATAGTTTCAAAAGCCTTTTCAAAGGAGCGTAACGTCCTGTTTGAATGCTCATATTCACTGGACAATACTTCAAGCTTTTCAGACCATTTCCGAAGCTCTTTTAATTCAGATACGAGCTGTTCCCTGCTCTTTTGCTCTTCCTTTGCAATCATTACTATATAATACGGAATTATTAGGATTAACTTGAGGATTTTATTGAATAATTCCTATCTACTCCACGCTCTCTAACTCAACCTGGACTCTAATCCTGCTGTCTTTACGCAATATACCAAGAGTAACTTGATCACCAACATGGTACTTATCAAATTCATTCCGTAATTCATCATATGACAATATGGACTCATCATTAACCGATTCAATAATATCACCCAGTATTATTTCACCTCCACGCTGACGCGTGCCGATCAGGCCGGCAGCATCCGCAGAGCTATTTGGTTGCACACTGATAAGAAGTACCCCATCAATCTCTAATCGCCTTGCGATACTGTCATTGGCAATAGTAACACCCAGCCCAGGCTTGATCGCCTTTCCGTACCTGATAATCTCGGGCACAACACGATTGACTATATCAACAGGCACAGCAAATCCGATACCGGCACTGGTTCCTGTTGGACTGTAGATAGCCGTATTCACCCCGATTAGCCTTCCCGCACTATCAAGCAACGGCCCTCCCGAATTTCCGGGATTAATTGCGGCATCAGTCTGAATCACATTCTGAATTGTCCTGCCATTTATTGATTTTATTTCACGACCCAGTGCGCTTACAATACCAGTAGTCATCGTATGGTCAAGGCCAAACGGATTTCCGATCGCAAATACTTTCTGTCCAACTCTCAGGTTGAATGATTCACCAACAAGGATCGGCTTCAACTCGTTTCGGGAAGCAGATATCTGTAATACAGCAATATCTTTATCCTGGGCCACACCAACAACCACCGCTTTCAATGTAGAGTTATCTGACAGTGTAACTTCTACACGGTTCGCATCTTCAATAACGTGGTAGTTGGTTACAATCCTTCCTTCCTTATCCCATATAAATCCTGATCCTGTTCCCTGAGGAATTTCAAAAATGTTCAGACTGAAAAAACTCCGGCGCAGCTCAATGCTGGTGATATAAACAACGGATTCCGATGCAGACTCAAACAGTTCAATGGTGTTCTGCTCATCATCCGCAAAGTCTCCACGTGCAACAACCGGATGAGGCTCTGCATCAGGGTCATTAGGTGACCGGGGTTGAGAATAATGCCACCAGATAACTGACGCTATAAGCAAAACCAGCAGGAAAGGTAAAAAAAATCTACTGTTCCCTTCATTTAACTGATCAGATAGACTCATAATTCTAATTGCCCTGATTAAACCTGATATATTTATCCCAGTATTCAAAGAGCTTTTTTGTGGCGTGCAGGTCTCCAACACAATATTTGGCAATAGTTAAATACTGCCCTTCCTTGAATAAGTCATGCACTTCATATCCTGACACGCCCTCCTCTTTGGGGCTTTCTATTCCGAAAGCCTTGCACCACATGTGCAGGCTGAATTTCCTCCTGACAGCACCATAAAAAGTAAGCAGGTCGAGCAAATCAATATGAGCAAGTTTATAACGGTTTGGCATCAGTTCTTTAGTTGGCTGTATTTTATGTATTGCTGACCTGATTAAGAGAAACGGAGCATCAAATCCCCTGCCGTTAAAGGTTATAACCTGATCATAATGCCTGATCGCCTCCCAGAATCTTCTGAGTATGCCCGCTTCCGTATCAGCAAGAAACTCTATTCCATCCTCAATAAATGGTTCCTGCAAAATCTCGGGGGACTGGAAATAGACCGCACCATTACTCGTGTCCGGATTAAGCATGCCTATGGCTATTATTTCACCCGTCAGCGGTGAAAAACCAAGACCTTCCTTTACTGCCTTGATTTCATCTTCTGACTGAGCATATTTAAGAAGGTAATCCTTGGTTAAGTCGTCAAATTCATCAAAATTTTTTCCGGTTGTCTCAATATCAACAATAATCTTCTTGGACATGGATAATTTTTTACCACGTTTCCACTATAAGATGCAAGACTGGAAAAGAACCGAGGCTTAGCCTCGGTTCCTGTTGGTTCTTTGACCTCGCGGTTTATCTGTGATAGAGTAGATGATTAGGGACATGGCGTCACGCCGGCTTATTCCAATTATGAGACAAGTCGAATTTTTTGATGGAGAGATCTATCATGTTTATAACCGCGGGGTTGAGAAGCGTGATATTTTTCTGAATGACTGGGATTACCACAGGTTCGTTCACTGTCTCTATGAGTTCAATGACGAACAGCCTGCTCTTAACGCTCGTCATGCATATAAGTCTGTAATCGAGCGGCATGGCTGCTCAGCATTTTTTCCGGAGAAGGTAAAGAGGATGCCCTTGGTGGAAATAATGGTGTTTACGCTTATGCCTAATCACTATCACCTCATGCTCAGACAGAGAAAGAATAAAGGAGTCACCAGATTTATGCATAAGCTTGGTACCGGTTATACCATGTATTTCAATAAAAAACATGTTAGAGTAGGCAGCCTGTTTCAGGGTCCGTTTAAAGCCGAACACCTCACCGCGAATGAACATCTTATACACCTCCCGCATTACATTCACACCAATCCCTTCCGAGGCTTAGCCTCGGTAGAGGATATTTTGAAGTACCGGTGGAGCAGTTTCCCTGATTATGCAGGGAAAGAAAACTTCCCTCATGTGACAAGCAGGGACTTTCTTTTGAATATATTCAATGGAGAAAAGGGTTATCTGAAATTTACTGCAGAACGAATAGGCAATGATAATAATTCATATCCCGAAATCATGAATCAAATCGTCCTTGAATAGACACTACCGAGGCTAAGCCTCGGAATATTCAGCAATGCTTGAAAATGTTTATTATTTTAGGCTATAGTATACCTCCATTATCCTGTATTCTTACATTTAAATTTTAAGGGAAATCTGGAGGATTAAAACATGGCAAAAGCAATCGAAATTCGCTGGCATGGCCGCGGCGGGCAGGGTACTGTTACAGCAGCCAAGGTACTCGCGGATGCATGCCTGAGCGGAGGAGGATATGTTCAGGCATTCCCGGAATACGGTCCTGAAAGAGCAGGAGCTCCGATCAGGGCATTTAACCGGATA
Organism: uncultured Nitrospiraceae bacterium; assembly: GCA_964410825.1. Classification (GTDB taxonomy): domain Bacteria; phylum Nitrospirota; class Thermodesulfovibrionia; order UBA6902; family UBA6902; genus CAZVHL01. The sequence continues at coordinate 4,436 of CAYPIT010000033.1, read as the reverse complement.
AGTGAACAGGTAATAAGAATGTACGGACCGGTCCTTCACCCCAAGGTAATCAGCATAGCGGACGCTACATTGATCGACTCTGTCAATGTAACCGAAGGCGCTCCTGATGACGCGATTTATCTTGTAAACACATCAAAGGACCCGAAAGAGGTCAGACAAAAGCTGCAGGCCAAAGATTCGCAGAAAGTATACGCGGTTGACGCGACTAAAATCGCTGTGGACTGCTTTGGTAGGCCGCTTCCGAATTCATCCATGCTGGGCGCTCTTTGCAAAGCGACTGAAGTTGTTGATATGGATACACTCCTGGATAATGTCAAAAAGAGTTTTGGCAAAAAGTTCGCTCAGAAAATTATCGATGGAAACCTCGATGCCACCCGGCGTGGATATGAGGAGGTAAAGGAAGGATGAGTAAAAAATATTGGGAAACACTGCCGCAGGGTTCTGTTGTACTGGAGGCAGGAAATTCGATTAAATTCAAGACCGGCGGATGGAGGTCGATGAGGCCGAAATGGATAAAAGAAAACTGCATCCAGTGCATGTTTTGCTGGATGTATTGCCCCGACATGTCTGTCAAAGTAACAATTAAAAAAACGGAAAAAGGCGAGAAAGCGGAGAGAGCTGAGTTTGATTATGATTACTGCAAGGGTTGCGGCATCTGCGCCCTCGAATGCCCCGGCAAAAAGGGCAACAAAGCGATCGTAATGGAAGAGGAGGGCAAATAAATGGGTGCAATAGTTGCAGTTACGGGTAATGAAGCCTGTGCGCAGGCCCTTAAGCAGATCAATCCTGATGTATGTGCCGCATACCCGATAACACCGGCCACTGACCTGATGCAGAGGTTTGCCGCATTTGTTTCAGACGGTCAGGTTGATACAGAGCTGGTGCTCGTAGAAAGCGAACACAGCGCGATGAGCGCATGCATTGGCGCAGCAGCTGCCGGCGGAAGAGTTGCCACAGCAACATCATCACAGGGTCTCGCTTTAATGTGGGAGATGCTTTTTATCGCAGCAGGAACAAGGCTCCCTATTGTCATGCCCCTGGTAAACAGGGCTCTGTCAGCTCCTCTAAATATCCACGGCGACCATTCAGACGGTATGGGCGCACGCGACACCGGATGGATACAGCTTTATTCAGAAAATGCTCAGGAGGCATACGATAACACCATTCAGGCATTCAGGATCGCGGAGCACCTTGACATACGGCTTCCGGCTATGGTCTGCATGGGCGGTTTTATCGTCAGTCACTCTATCGAGAGAGTTGAATATATTGATGATGCTGATGTAACGAATTTCGTAGGAAAATTTGAGGCGGTACATCCTCTGCTTGATATTGATAACCCAAAAAGCTATGGTCCACTGATTCTTACAGACATGTACCATGAATACAAGAGGGCACAGCATGAAGTCTTGACCAGGGTTCCGGGTGTAGTACTGGATATTGCCGCTGAATTTGAAAAAATGACCGGTAGAAAATATGGCCTGTTTGAAACATACAGACTCGAAGATGCTGAAATTGCAATAGTTGTCATGAGTTCGGCAGCAGGAACAACAAAGGATATTATCGACCAGTACAGGGACAAAGGCATAAAGGCCGGACTTCTGAAACCGAGGATGTTCAGGCCGTTTCCTTATCAGGAAATTGCTGACGCGTTGAAGCACCTGAAGGCGATCGCTGTGCTTGACAGGGCGGATTCTTTTGGTGGCTACGGACCATTATTTTCTGAGATTACCGGAACTGTCATGTCCATGGAAACCAAGCCTGCCATGATAAACAAGATCTTCGGACTTGGCGGAAGAGACTACCTCCCCAACCAGGCAGAGCAGGTACTGGATGAACTGGTGAAAATTGCTGAAACCGGAAAAGTAGAAACCATTAAAGATTATATCGGTGTAAGAGAATAAACAGCAACCAGTAAACAGTAATCCGTGATCTGATTACTAATCACTGATTACTGTTTACTGGTTACTCATTCCGGAGGAATTATAATGACTAGTAAACCACTCAGATTAAAAGAACTTGCAAAGGGAGAAGACCGGTTTGTTCATGGACACAGGATGTGCTCAGGCTGCGGAGCGCCGATCGTTGTTAAGCAGGTGCTTATGGCAACTGATTATCCAATAATAGCATCCAATGCCACGGGATGTCTCGAGGTTTCATCATGCATTCAGGAGTATACTGCGTGGAAGATTCCCTGGATTCACAGCGCTTTTGAAAATGCCGCCGCAACAATCTCTGGAGTCGAGGCAATGTACAGTTCCCTGGTAAAACAGGGCAGGATCGAAGACAGACAGGTTAAGTTTGTCGCCTTTGGTGGTGACGGCGGAACGTATGACATCGGCTTTCAGAGTCTTTCAGGAGCTATGGAACGCGGGCATGATATGATGTATATATGCTATGACAACGGCGCTTATATGAACACTGGCATTCAGCGTTCCAGTGCAACTCCTTTTGGAGCCAACACAACCACATGTCCTGCGGGTGATGTTATCCCCGGTAAACCTCAACACAGAAAAGATCTTACAAGAATTATGGCTGCACACGGCATTCCCTACGCAGCCCAGGCTTCGCCCGGACACTGGATGGACCTGATGAAAAAGGTGCAGAAAGCCTTCGAGATTAAGGGACCAAAGTTCCTGAACGTTTTGTCACCATGCAACCGTGGCTGGAGAAGTAAAACAAACGATGCGATCACTCTTGCCAAACTGGGTGTCGAGACATGCTATTGGCCATTATACGAGATCGAAAACGGTGTTACGAAAATCACTGTCAAGCCAAAAGAGAAAAAGCCTCTCACAGAGTTCCTGAAACCCCAGGGAAGGTTTAAACATATGTTCTCTCCTGAAAATGAAGATATGCTTAAGCAGGCACAGGAATATGTAGATAACCAGTGGGAGCATCTCCAGAAAGAGGCTGCATTCTGGGGTGAAGAAGAAAAAGCGTAATAGATAAAGACTATCGTCTTTTCCACTCATTTGGGAATCCAGAACGAATAATTTATAATAGATCATGTTCCCGGGTAGCTCAGCTGGCAGAGCGGATGGCTGTTAACCATTTTGTCGGGGGTTCGAATCCCTCCCCGGGAGCCATTAATAAAAAATCCCTCGCCTTTTTTATGGCGGGGGTTTCTCATTCTATGTTTCAAGGTGATTTGGATATGCCACTACTTAGAGGACATCATCTTATATGCCTGCAGTTCTTTAATGGAGAAGGATATGATGAGGCCTTCATAGAAAACCTCAGGCATACACTGACCCAGGCGGAAAAGGAGATGATCACTGTCTCGTCCGGCGCTGACAATCTATGCACGAGCTGTCTTCATCTCAAACAGAATAAATGTCAGTATGAGGAGAATGCCGAAGAATCAATTCAGGAAATGGACGCAAAGGCCCTGGCACTTCTCAGTCTTTCCTGTAACGATAAGATTGGATGGAATACGATTAAAAGCAGGATCCCTGAAATATTCTCCGAATGGTTTTCTTTGTATTGCAAGGATTGCAATTGGCGCGGGGCGTGTGAGAAGGATGAGTTTTTTCGGGAGTTGTCAGGGAAGTGATGGTCTGTCCAATATTGAGCATAGTCGAAGTGCCACCCTACCTGCCTGGCACCTAATTCCAACCATTTCATTGCCCTCAACCCAAGCCTCTCCAAACAATTCCTTGATTTCATACCACATTTTAATATAATTTAAGGTGAGCAACAAATCGATTCTTAATTCTACTCAATGTAGAGAAAGTTTTTCCTGCTTTAACGGCATGAGAGATTGTCTTTATGATCATGTACCTGTCCCGTAAGAAAAGAGGACTACAATGAATACAGGGTATGACTTTCTTGAACGAAAAAGCATCGCCCACTCCATCAATTTTAGTACAGACGACCCAATAAGAATGTATCTTAGGGACTTGGAGGTACTCCCCCTCTTAAGCAAGACAGGTGAAGTACAAACAGCAAAAATAATCGAGAAAGGTAAGGAAAATATAAACAGAATTATTTTTCAGGCTCCCTTTGCAGTTAGATCAGCTTCGGGTTTTACCAGTTCACTTAAGACAAATAATGATTTAATTAATAAGATTTGTTCCATATCAAAAGAGATAACTCCTCCCGCTAAAAATCGCATTATTAACGATTTTTTAAACAACATTCGCCTATTAAAAAAAATATCACGACAAAGAGAAATTTACCTAAATAAGAAAACCAGCAATCAGGATTATGCATTGCATATAGCCCAACTCGCAGATTACAGTGAAAAGATAATTAATGTTTTTTCCTCCAGCGTACGCAGAATTTGCTGCATGCGGACCACATCAGCAAACTCTGGATCGGAAGCTAGGTAGCTCTGTCCTTCGATATGCACGTCCCGCGTAGCGTCAGAAAAAACCTGCTCACCTAAAAGGAGAGCACGGTTAAGTAGCTTGTCGTATTGGCCTTGCGCCTGTTTT